>JANXXP010000211.1 GCA_025350595.1 Bacteroidota bacterium | reverse complement strand
CATTGGTGCCGGTTATATTGGTGGACCAACTATGTCTGTAATCGCACAAAAATGTCCTCATATAAAAGTTATTGTCGTAGATGTAAATCCACAACGTATTGCTGATTGGAATGATCCTGATCTGTCAAAATTGCCTGTTTTTGAACCAGGGCTTAAAGAGATCATTAATGAAACACGTGGCAAAAACCTGGTCTTTTCTACTGATATTGAAAATGCGATCAGAAAATCTCAAATGATTTTTATCTCAGTGAATACTCCAACTAAAACGTATGGGGTGGGCAAAGGAATGGCATCGGATCTTAAATATATTGAAATGTGTGCCAGACAGATAGCAAGAACTGCTACTGAGAGTAAGATAATCGTTGAGAAATCAACTCTGCCTGTACGAACGGCGGAATCAATTAAAACAATATTGGAGGCAGAGAGTAAAGAAATATCATTTAAAGTATTATCTAATCCAGAATTCCTGGCAGAAGGAACTGCTATTTCTGATTTACTCAAACCCGACCGTGTTTTGATTGGATGTGATTCAGATGCAGAAGGACAAATTGCACTAAAAGCTCTAGTCGACATTTATGCAACCTGGGTTCCAAAAGAACGGATTCTTACGACCAGTTTGTGGTCGTCAGAATTATCAAAACTTACAGCTAATGCTTTTTTAGCCCAGCGAATTTCATCAGTAAATGCTATCTCTTCTTTGTGCGAACGTACAGGTGCGGATATTGATGAAGTAACTCATGCAATTGGGATGGACTATCGCATAGGTAATAAGTTCCTGAAAGCATCGGTTGGCTTTGGAGGTAGTTGTTTCCAGAAGGATATACTTAATCTGGTATATTTATGCCATCATTTCGGTTTACCTGAAGTAGCAGAATATTGGGATCAGGTTTTAAAGATAAATGATTATCAGAAAAAGCGTTTCTCCACGCAAATAGTAAATAGCCTTTTTAACACTGTTTCCGGGAAAAAAATTGCAATTCTCGGGTGGGCATTTAAAAAAGATACCAATGACTCTCGTGAATCCGCTTCTATTTATGTTTCATATGAACTTCTTCAGGATCAGGCTGAGCTTCATATATTTGATCTTAAAGTTTCAGAGGAGCAGATAAGGAATGACCTTGATTATTTAAGCAGCTCTCTTAATAATTATCAATCTTCAACTATCAATCATAATTTAGTATTTGTACATGAAGATCCCTATTCCGCCATGGATCAGGCACATGCTGTTGTGATTCTTACTGAATGGGATGTATTTAAAACTTTTGATTGGCTAAAAGTATATAATCAGATGCTTAAACCAGCTTTTATCTTCGATGGCCGGAATATTCTTGATAAGAAAACAATTGCTGACTTAGGTTTTAAAATTAAAGCAATAGGAAAAGGAGAATCAAGTTTTAACTGATAATTGCGATTAATTCTTAATTGTTGTCCTTAGTTAGATATTTCCCAAAAAAGGAAAATATGAAAGCTATTTTAGTAACAGGTGCAGCTGGGTTTATAGGTTTCCATTTAGTTGAAGCCCTTTTGAAAAAAGGCTATCGTGTTTTTGGTATTGATAGTATTAACAATTATTATGATGTAAAACTTAAATATGATCGGTTAAGTGAGAGCGGAATAGTAAAAAATAAAGTTAAGAATAATTTAAAAGTACAAAGTATAAAGAATTCGAATTACACGTTTCTCAAATCAGATATTACAAACTTGCCCAATATACATCAATTATTTTCGGATGAAAAATTTGATATAGTTATTAATTTGGCTGCCCAGGCAGGTGTACGTTATTCTTTGGAAAATCCACATGCTTATGTACAGTCAAATTTGGTTGGTTTTATTAATATTCTTGAATGTTGCCGTCATTTTAATATAGAACATTTAATATATGCGTCAAGCTCATCAGTTTATGGAAATAATAAAAAGATTCCTTTTTCAGAAACTGATCGAGTTGATTTTCCTGTAAGTCTATATGCAGCTACAAAAAAAGCTGACGAATTGATGGCTCATGTCTACAGTCATCTTTACAAACTTCCGACTACCGGATTGCGATTTTTTACTGTATATGGACCATGGGGCAGGCCTGACATGGCTCCAACATTATTTGCTACCGCAATCAAAAACCATCAACCAATAAAGGTTTTTAACAAAGGTAAATTGGAACGTGACTTCACATATATTGATGATATTACTATAGGAATTATTAAAACTATTGATCTTCAACCAAATGAAAAACTTGAACACCCTTATTATCAGTTATTCAATATTGGAAATTCACAAAAAGTTAAATTAATAGATTTCATTAATATACTTGAAGAAGCAATGGGAAGAACCACTGAGAAGCTGTTCCTTCCTATGCAGTCTGGTGATGTAAAATCTACCTGGGCTAACTCTGAAAAATTGATGCAGGCTGTTGGTTTTGTTCCTAGGGTTGGAATTAAGGAGGGTCTGGAAAAATTTGTTAACTGGTTCATAGAATATTATTAGTTTAAATTGTTTATTTTATCATTTATGAATAGAGACAATACGAAAAAATCCCTTTCAATAGTTATTCCGGTTTTTAATGAAGAAGACAATATTCTTCCTCTATATGATGGATTGATGATTGTTCTGGAATCGTTAGGATGTAAATACGAAATACTCTTTATCAACGATGCTTCAAGAGATAAAACAGCTCTTAGGCTTGACGAATTAGCTGAGAAAAATGAATTGGTTAAAGTAATCCATTTTAAAAGAAACTTCGGTCAGACTGCAGCCATGATGGCCGGGATAAATTTTTCATCAAATGAAATTATCATTCCGATGGATGGAGACTTGCAAAACGACCCTAATGATATACCAAACCTTCTTGCTAAACTTAATGAAGGTTTTGATGTATGCTCAGGTTGGAGAAAAGAGAGGAAAGATAATTCCCTTAAACGAAATTTACCAAGCAAAATGGCAAATTTTCTAATTTCAAGAATTTCAGGCGTTCATCTTCATGATTATGGTTGTTCACTTAAAGCATATAAACGGGATGTTATTGAGGGGGTAAAACTTTACGGTGAAATGCATAGATTTATTCCAATATATGCTGTCTGGCAGGGGGCCAAAGTGACCGAGATACCAGTGACTCATCATGCGCGCACACATGGACAATCAAAATACGGAATTAACCGCACGTTTAAAGTAATATTAGACTTAATAGTTATAAAGTTTCTTGAACAACATGCTCAAAAACCAATATATCTCTTTGGTGGTTTTGGTTTATTTAGCATTTGTTTGTCTGTCATAAGTTTCTTGCTGATGATCTATCTGAAATATTGGCGCGACACAACATTTATCCGTACTCCTTTACCGCTTCTTACAATACTTTTTTTCATGTTAGGAATTATTTCAATTCTTTTAGGATTAATTGCTGAATTATTGAACAGAACTTATTATGAGTCACAAAATAAGTCAGTCTATCTGATAAAAAGTTTAAGGAATATTAAAAATTGATGCTGACCAATATTGTGTTTATAGGATTTATATCTAAACATTATAATACTATTAATCCTGAGACTATTTTATCTTATCACATTAACTATTTTTTATGTTGGATTGATCGTATGATTATATAAAATTATTCATTTTTAAAAAACGGTATTTAAAAAACTATTTTACAGATACTTAATCACTAAATACAAAATTCATTAATTAAGATTAATAAATAAAAGAAATAGAATTAAATCAGATATTTTTAGATTCATATACTTGTTAAAAAATAACTTATGGTTCAAGAAATAAAGTTCAATAATCAATTGCTCGCAATTATCATTTCAAATAAATATTCAGAACAAGGCATACACTTTTTCACTCCGGATGATTTTTCACAGCAGTTGGCATTCATGAAACATCCAGTTGGAAAAATTATTCTACCACATGTTCATAATCCGGTACAGCGCGAAGTACATTTTACTAAAGAAGTGTTATTTATCAGAAATGGAAAAGTCAGGGTAGACTTTTACACTGATCAGCAAATATACATTGAAAGTCAAATACTTGAATCCGGAGATGTAATTTTACTATCCGAAGGTGGTCATGGTTTTGTAATATTGGAAGAAACTGAAATGATTGAAGTAAAGCAAGGGCCTTATGCCGGAGAAAGTGATAAGACAAGATTTGAGATGGTTAGCGAAACAAAAATTCAGTATCTGAAAAATGGAAAATAATTTTAATCTCTACAGTAAATATTATAATCTCCTCTACCAAAACAAGGATTATAATTCAGAAGCAAATTATATATCCGATTGTATTAAATGCTATTCCCCTTTTGCCAATTCAATTCTTGAATTCGGTTCAGGAACAGGTGGGCATGGATTGGTGCTGAAAAAAAAAGGATATGATATTTATGGGATTGAGCGAAGTAAACA
>JANXXP010000195.1 GCA_025350595.1 Bacteroidota bacterium | reverse complement strand
TCTCAGATCTTTCAGAAATAGGAATAGTGAAGGAAAATGAGGACCCACGATCGATTTCTGATTCAACATGAATGGTTCCTCCCATAACCCCAATCATTCCTTTAGCTATTGACAATCCAAGTCCGCTTCCTTCTGTAACTTTTAACGGGCCTCTGTCCTCTTTCACGAAATGGTCAAAAATATCCATTACCGATTCTTTACCGATTCCGATCCCAGTATCTTTAACATTAAACTCAACATTAGAATCCCTGACAGTATAGCCGAAACTTATGCTTCCTTTTTCAGTAAACTTTAAAGCATTATTCAAAAGGTGGGTTAAAATCTTTTGAAATATTTCCTGGTCAGAATTAATCATTAAATTATTGCTGTTTTCAGGAACCTGTAGCAATAATTTCAAATTCTTGTCTACGCACCTTTTCTCAAAAACATCAAAAATCTTCCTGAGTACCAGATTGGGGAAGAATTCCTTTCTATGAAGAGATAAGCTCCCTGATGTAAGTAAAGAGATATCCATATAACTTGTTATCGTATCAAGAAGACGGTCGCAGCTATCATGTAGCATAGAGAGTGATTCTATCTTTTCAGGCTCCGTGAGTTCAGTTTGAGATATAATCTCAGCAAAACCCAGAATTCCGTTCAAAGGTGTCCGAACCTCATGAGAAATATTATTTAAAAAGGTAGTCTTTAGTTTATCGCTAGCTTCGGCCTTTCTCATTGCCAGTTGCATCTGTTCAGCAGCTTTTACCCTTTCAGTAATATCAAGAGTCATTGATAACCTTGATTTTCGGCCTTTTTTCTCAGGCATAACATAAGAAGTATTCTCAACAGGAAACACTGAACCATCCTTTCTCCTATGACGCATATTGGTCGAATGAGCCGGCATATTGCCCAGATTCATTACAGTCTCGATTAACCACGGAATATCTTCGGTTAACCTTAGATCTTTTAGAGTCATTGTCGAGAATTCTTCTCTCGAATATCCATAATTTTTGACGGTTGCATCATTAACCTCAATAAATGCCAGCGAATCAGAATCAAATATATATGTTGGAAAAGGATTATTCATAAACAGATCCCGATACCGTTGTTCACTGGCAATAGTTGCTTCCTGATGTGCCCTCTGCTGAGTAACATTTCTGAAAGACCATACACGACCAACAACTTGATTATCAATTAGATGAGGCAACGAATAGCGCTCAAATATCCGTCCATCTTTGAATTCCAGGGTATCAAAACTTGATTTCTCAATGTCTGAGTATAATTGTTTTACTACAGACAAAAATTTATCAGGATAAGCCAGTGAATTAAGGATATGATCAATAGCAAGATTATCATCATGTTTATCAAGAATTTCATCGGACAGGCCCCACATCTCAGAAAATTTATGGTTCCATCTGAAAATCTTACCCTTACCGTCAACAACAAGAATTCCATCTGCAGTAGATTCAAGAGCAGCATTAAGAATTGAAAACGAGGATTTGAGCTCGTTTTCAGCAATTTTCTTCTCCCTCTTTACAATAGTCTGCTCTAATGCCTCTTTTACTGCAAATGGCAAACGGGTCATATGTTCCTTTATAACATAATCATCGGCTCCTGCTTTTATACACTTAACTGCTGTCACTTCATTAATTGAACCTGTATAGAGGATAAACGGGATTTTATCATCAAACTCTTTTACATCTGAAAGTGCCTGCATACCATTATATGAAGGCATCATATAATCAGATATTATCAGGTCTGGATTAAAATTTTTAAGCGCTTCAATAAGATCTTCCCTCGTACAAACTGTGATATGTGTAAAAACCAGTTTTTCCTTTCGGAGTTCGAGAACTGCCAGATCTACATCAGAAGGGAGGTCTTCAATAAAAAGGATTTTTAACAGATTATTATTGCTCATTTTCAGGTTTCCTAAAAAATCATACCCAAATATATTAAAATTAAAACTATAGCTGATGGAAAAGACGGTAATCATTAATCAGTAAACAGTTAACGAACACCGATCACTGATCACCGTTTACCATTATCTCCTTCTTTACTGGTATGCTGAAATAAAAGGTCGCTCCTTCACCCACCCTGCCTTCAGCCCAAACTTCACCGCCGTGCTTGTGAATAATTCGCTGAACTATTGCCAAACCGACACCTGTTCCTTCGAATTCATCAACCTTGTGAAGTCTCTGAAAGACACCGAATAACTTATGGGAATATTCCGGGTTAAATCCAACTCCATTGTCTTGAATATGATAAATATTAAACCCGTTTTCAACTGTGCCTCCAACTAAAATTACAGGTTTACTTTTTAATGATGAAAATTTTACGGCATTAGAGATAAGATTGGTCCATACCTGCTTCATATAGGTAGGGTCGCCAAAAGTATTGGGCAGAATACCAATAATAAAATTCAATTTTTTTCTGTCTTCCTGTGCAACACATTCACTGTACATCGACATCACCATTTTTGTCATATCAATTTCAGATACTCTATGATCGCCTCTTGTAACTCTTGAGAGGGCCAGAATGTTTGTAATGAGCTGATCCATTTTCTCAGTATTCTTTCTGATAAGAACGAGAAGCCTTTTTCCCTCTTCTTCCAGATTCTTAGAATGAGCTTCCAATAAAAATTTTGAAAATCCATCAATAGCTCGTAAAGGCGCTCTCAGGTCATGAGAAACAGAATAGGCAAAAGCTTCAAGCTCTTTATTTGCGGCATTAAGCTGATGTGTACGTTCTATAACCTTTTTTTCAAGATCTTCATTTAGCTTGGAAATTTCATTTTTTGATTTTTCAAGCTCTTCATGCGATTTCTTTAATTCAATTTCAGTCAGTTTACGATCTGTAATATCACTAATCGTCCCTATAAGTAATAATGGTTGATTATTCTTATCAAACTCAAGTGCACTTAATCCATGAACCCATAGTATCTGTTTATTATTATGTTTTACAATCTGATATTCTTTATCAAATTTTTTATGCTTTTGGAGAACTTCAGTGGTGACATAGTCGCTCATAATAGATTGCCAATCAGGATGAACAAGATTTATCCATCCCTCAAACGAGCGAACAAACCTTTCATCTATCCCAAAAATTTCATCAAGAATTTTTGAACTTTTCCATAAACCCTTTTTAATGTCCCATACAAAACTGCCAAGATGGGCCACTTCCTGAGATTCCCTCAGGAGTCGTTCACTCTCCCTTAAAGCATCTTCTGAAATTTTGGAATTTGTTTTCTTTACCATGACCGGCTGTTCTAATTTTTGTTGAGCGGAGCACTTATTATGATGTGGGAAGTGAAAAGAAGAAAGTAGAACCCTGTCCAACTTTACTTTCCACCCATATTTCCCCCCCCCATTTTTTTCGATAAATTCTTTGCAAAGCAACAATCCGAGTCCGGTGCTTGATTCACCAGCTGTTCCTTGCCGGTTGGTTTTTTCGCTCAGTTTAAAGAGTTTTTCTTTTAACTCTGGCGACATTCCAATCCCTGAATCTGTTACGCTTACTTCAACTAATCCCCTTTTATTTGTACGCGATGTTATTAGTACTTTTCCCCCACTGTATGTAAATTTAAGAGCATTAGAAACCAGATTACGTATAAGTGAATCAAACATGTGATTATCGGCTAAAATATAAACTTCCTCAGAAATGTCAACTACTATCTTAATTTCCTTATTTCTGGCTGCCTCTGACAATACATTAACACAATCGAGCACTTTCTCCCTGAGATTGATTTTCAAAGGAATAAAATCCATTCCTCCACGTCTTAGTCTCGACCATTCAAGCAGGTTTTCAAGAAGGCTGTAAATACCTGTTGCTGAAGATTTCATGCTCATGGTAATCTCCTTAATTTCATCAATTGACATGGTCTGAATCTCCTCTGTAATTATCTGGGTTGCAGCAACAAACGAACTTAGCGGCCCCCTGAGATCATGAGCAATAATTGAAAAAAACTTGTCTTTTTCAGCATTAATGGCAAGAAGCATTTCATTCTTAAGTTTTATCTCTTCTTCCGACATCTTACGCTCTATGGCTACAGCAATCTGACTTCCAATAGAGGTTAGAAATTTTTCATCTTTTACAGAATAAACATTTTCCTTTTCATAATGCTGAAGAACAAGCACTCCTATGATTTTTGAAGGTGTCTGAAGAGGTATACCTATCCATGATGGTGAAGGGTAACCAACCAGCTCAACTTCATTTTGTTCTTCAAGTTGTTTAAATAGTTCGTCAGTATAGACAAAAGATTTACCTGTTCTGAATACATAAGCAGAACAACTCTTAGCCATAGAAACGGGTTCTGGAGTGGAATCAATCTTATCTACAAAATATGGAAAACTGAAAAGTTCTGTTTTCTCATTATAAAGAGCTACAAAACAATTCTCAGCATATACAACTTTCATCAGGGATTGGTGTATCAACTTAAGCAATTCATCCAGATTTGATGTTGAAGTGACCCCCCGGGTAATATCATAAATAACCTGATTCTCCAATTCAGATCTTTTCCGTATTGAAATATCCCGTATTATACCTGTGAAAAACTTACCTTCAGAAGTTTCCCAATCTGATAATGAAAATTCTAACGGAAAAGTACTCCCTGATTTATTCAAGCCTAGTAATTCATAAGTTTTACCTGTGAACTGCTTTTCCCCTTTCATTGCGATCAGGATTGCCCCTTTGATATGCTTATTTGAGTACTCTGAAGGTATTATAAGATCTAATGATTGTCCGGTAATTTCCGACTCACTATAACCAAATGTTTTTTCTGCTCCCTTGTTCCATCCTAAAATTATTCCTTTACTATCGGTAGTAATAATAGCTGCAGCTGCAGTTTGAGTAACAGATCGGAATCGTTCCTCACTTCGTTTTAAAGCTAGTTCCGATTTCTTTTGTTCGGTAATGTCCCTCGATATCCCGAATGTACCTATAATTTTTCCATTATTACCAACCAGAGGCATCTTTGCGACAGAAAACCATACAACAGTGTTATCCTTTCTTATAAGCTTTTCTTCCTTTTGAATTGGTTCTCCTGACCTGATAATTGCCTGCTCATCTTCAAATGCCTGCCTTGCAGCAATCTCAGAAAAAAAATCAAAATCTGACTTTCCAATTACAAGAGCGGGATCATTTAATCCAAATGAAAGTGCATGTGATTTGTTAACTCTTGTAAACCTGCTTTCAGTATCTTTGAAGTAGACATGGTCGCTAAGGCTATTCATCAGGGCATAGACCAGGAATTGCTCCTTCGCAAGAGCCTCTTCTGATTTCTTCCTTGACGTTATATCGTGCTGAATTCCAATAAACCCTATAATCTCCTGATTATCATTAAGAATCGGAGTTACAGAACCTTCAATAGAAATAATACGTCCATCCTTTGTTTTATTTACCAACTCGCCTCTGAGTACATTTTTACTAAGAATTGTATTCCAGAAATATGAATAATGTTCCTGCTCCATCAAGCCACTTTTTAAAATACGCGGTGTAGATTTTCCAACTACTTCATCGTCTGTATATCCATAAAGAGTGGTGAAGGCTGGATTAATAAAAGTAATGAGTCCTGTTAAATCAGTGATAAAAATTGCTTCTGCTGATGATTCAACAGCTCTGAGAAGTTTAATAAGTTCCTCTTTAGTACCAGTTGTAACTTCCATATAATTCACAGTTTGTTAAGTAATTATATCCGGATTTACTATCTTGAATGAAACGTACTCTATATAGGGCACAAGATGACAAATTTACGGAATTTCTTTCTAAATTTGCCGCCTCATACAAAAAAGATGCAGTACGACATAAAACCTGGAATAAAGGGGTTGATATTTGATTTGGATGGAACACTGGCTGATACAATGCCGTTTCATTTCAGAGGATGGAAAATTGCGAGTCAGAAATATGGCGCAGATATAGATACGGCCTTCCTCAGGAAACATACTGGTTCCCCCGGATGGTTTATCGCTGAAGAGATCATTAAAAAGAGCAAATTCAAAGGCAATGTAACAGCCGACATGCTGATTGAAGAAAAACTAACTGAGTTTTATAAAGACCAGCATCTGGTAAAACCTATAATTCCAGTCGCAGAAATAGCTAAGAAGTATTTCGGAATCTTACCAATGGCTGTTGGAACAGGAGGACACAGGGAAGCTGTCGAACGTACTTTGCAGGTTACCGGACTCAGCAAATATTTTGATATCATCGTAACAGCAAATGATGTCACAAACTTCAAACCACATCCTGAGACATTTCTTAAATGCGCGGAGCTTATGAAGATCGATCCAAAGTTTATTGAAGTTTTTGAAGATGGAGATCTGGGCCTTGAGGCTGCCATATCAGCGGGAATGATTGCCACTGATGTACGCTCCTGGTATGACTCAAATTGGTAACCTTAACCTCAACAGGCCATTTCCCCTGCATTTTTTTTAGCAGAAAGAAGACTATATGCACCTTTTATTACAACCCGCGAACTTCCATTTAATCCCCCGGGAAGATTGATTTCGGTGAACCCGGAGCCGGAAGTCCCCTTTTTTATTTCAATCATTTTATATTCAGTAAAAGGCTGTCCTGCTTCCACCTTCTCTTTTTCATATACAAAAATATAATCCTTATCATCGAAACTAACAATAGCGTCAGATGGAAGGGCAGATACCTTATTATCAAACTGCTCAATCAAAGCCTGCACATACATTCCCGGTAACAGGTTCTTACACGAACTGTTAACTGAGGCATAAACCCGAAAGGTCCTGTCATTGCTGACTGACTTTCCGGTCTGTGTAATCTGAGCCTGGTGTTCCTCAGTCTCATTATTTATAAAGAATTTAACTTTCTGTCCGGTGACAACTTTATCTGCATCTTTTTCAAAAAGTGTCAATTCAAGAAATAACTTATCACTGTTTACAATTTCGAACAATACATCGGTTGGTGAAACATATTTCCCCATATTTATATTTACCGCTTTAAGAAAACCAGTTATGGGAGATACCAGGTTTACAGAACTGCTTATATTGTCTTCCCTGAGCTGGCCAGGGTTAATTCCGATAAGGAGAAGCTTTTGCTCCAGCGACTTAACCATAGCCTTAAGATTTTTATATTCTACAGTTACCTGTTGGACATTTTGTTCCGAATAAACATCATTTTTATATAAATCGTTGTGTCGGTTATAATCAGCTTCAGCAAAAATAAGTTTATTCTTTGCTTCCAGATAACTTTGCTGAATATCAACAAAATCCTGATTTTCAATCACGGCAAGTGTCTGACCCTTGCTAACAACATTACCGGGAAGCAATGTCGTATTTTTAATAAACCCTCCCAATGGCATACAAACAGTAGCCATGTTTTGCGGCGCCACTGAAATCAGGCCATTTACCTTTAATATATTTCCAAGAGAATGAAGTTCTATAGTCCCAAGTTCGATATTGGCAAGTTTTATTTGATCTTCACGCAACTCAACGATATTTTCCGGCAGTACTTCCAAAGCCTTAGTTACTTCAACGGTTCTACTTCCTTTATTACAGGATGATGAGCAGATTATAAGTCCTGAAAAAATCAGTATTCTTATATAATTGAATTTTGTCATGGTATTTATTTTTAGAATGTTTTACCTGTGATATTTTCTAATGAGATAATAGTCTGGTTGCAATTATTCAAGGCATCAAGATAGTTTTGCTTTATTGCCAATGCTCTGTTTAATGTTGTTACATAATCGAGATAATCAAGAGCGCCTGCTTTATAACTGCGGGTTGCTTGTTCAATGATTATATCGGCCTCAGGCACAGCCTGTTTTTCATAATAATCTACGCTTGCAGAGAATTTTTTATACTCATCCAGTAATGAGCTGTAATTACCTGATATCGATTTGGTGAAATATTCAGCTTCAGTTCTGGCCAGGGTTTCATTGATTTTTGCAGCTTTTGCTCTTGATGTATACGGAGTAATCCATAATGGAATGGATATTCCTGCCTGAACTCCTGAAAAGCGGAAGTCCCTGGCAAAAGTTCTTGATACCCCATCAACATCCTGATTTCCAACCATAGTCTGACTAAAATAACCAATGTTTATATCGGGCAGCATCTGACTTCGTTCAAGTCTTTTCTCTATCAGAGAGACTTCAATCCGCTGCTGAACAAACCCAAGCGAAGGATTTTTTTCAACTGACATAAAATCTGACTGCAGTGCGAATTCTATTCTATGCAGACCAGCTTCTGCCGGGACAGGCAGCCAATTACTGTTTAACAGGAGCATAAGTTTCCGACTGAAAATTCCTATATCAGCTGTTACCTGGAATAACTGGTTGCGAATTTCAAGACTTTGTGAACGGGCAGTAATCATCTCCAGATGGTTAGTTTCTCCTGACTTAGCTCTTAATTCAGCACCACGAAGAAAGCCTGAATATAGAGTATCCTGATATGCCAGCAGTTTTTGTTTCTCAGCCAGATATACATATTGCCAGTAAACCTGTTTAACCTGATTTGAAATCTCAAGCTGAGAAACCTTAAATTGCCATTCACTGCTTTTAATATTGGCATTGGCTAATTTATAGCGGTTAACATACACTGTCGGAAATGCAAAAGATTGTGATATTGTATAACTATTATCGTTGGTAAATGAATTGAACTGTCCGTATTGTCCGTCAATTATCGTTTTGGAAAGATCAACGGCAGCTCCCTTAAGAGCCCTGTTGACATCAATTGACAAGGAAGCAGATTTAACAGCAAGATTACTGTCCAATGCAATCTGAATAGCATCGTGCAGACTAACTCTTTTTGATTGCTGCCCATTTACCTGATAGAAAACTGAAGTGACTCCAAATATAATAAGGAGTACCATTATTTTTTTAGCCGATCCTCCCATTGATCCTATTTTAAATTTAGTGTTCGAATTAAAGATGTAAAAAACAGGCAGAACCAGTAAGGTCAGCAGAGTTGCAGTAATCAGACCACCGATCACCACAGTCGCAAGCGGTTTCTGCACTTCTGCGCCTGCCGAAGTCGACAGAGCCATCGGAAGAAATCCAAGTGATGCTACAGCTGCAGTCATTATTACCGGTCTCAGTCTTATCTGAAGACCTTTGAGTACCCGCTCTTTTATATCAGTAATGCCTTCCTTTTCAAGCCTGTTAAATTCAGCTATCAGTACAATTCCATTAAGTACCGCTACCCCAAATAATGCAATAAAACCAACTCCGGCTGAAATTGAGAAGTTCATTCCACGAATCCAAAGTGCAAATACCCCACCAATTGCTGACATTGGAACTGCAGAAAAGATCAAAAGTGATTGTTTTACAGAATTAAATGTAAAGAAAAGCAGAACAAATATCAGTAGCAGAGCAACAGGCACTGCTATCAACAGCCTTTTCTGAGCTGCTTCAAGATTCTTGAACTGACCTCCGTATGTAACGTAATAGCCAGTTGGAAGTTTGACTTTTTGGTCTATCTGGGCAGTAACATCCTTTATTACACTCTGAACATCGCGACCACGAACATTAAAGCCGATAGTTATCCTCCTTTTTGTATTCTCACGCGATACCTGAGCCGGACCTGATTTAATTGAAACATCGGCAATCTGTTCAAAAGGAATCTGATGACCGTCAGGTAACGCAACTGTAAGGTTTTTTATATCTACGAGACTTTGACGGTAATCCTTATCGAGTCTTACTACAAGTCCAAAACGCTTTTCTTCATCAAATACTACTCCTGCCTGACTTCCTGCAAAAGCAGCACGCAAAACAGTATTAACCTCAGCCACTGAAAGTCCATATTGGGCAAGACGGTCGCGATTATATTCAACCTGAACCTGAGCAAGACCTGTAAGCTTTTCAACATTAATATCTGCCACTCCTGATACAGGTTGAATTAATTTTTCAACTTCCAAAGCTTTTTGAGAAAGAGTGTTTAGGTCGTCACCAAATATTTTAATTGCAATATCCTGTTTTGAACCAGTCATCAATTCATTAAACCTCATCTGAATTGGTTGCTGAAATTCAAATTTGACACCTGCCAGAGCTACAAGTTTTTCTTCCATTTTAGCAACAAGTTCCTCGCGTGAAGAAGCCGAAACCCATTCACTTTTATCTTTGAGGGTAATAATATAGTCACCTGTTTCCATTGGAGTTGGATCGGTTGGGATTTCTCCGGCGCCAATTTTACACACTGCATGTTTTATCTCGGGGAAATTTTCCAATAAAATTCTATTTGCTTTTATGACCTGATCAACAGTGTTTGTAAGTGAACCTCCCTGTAAAGTCATAACGCCCGATGCTAGATCACCTTCCTCCAGCTGCGGAATAAATTCACCACCTAATCTGCTGAATAGAAACAGACTAAACAAGAATATTGCAATTGCCATAAAGGAAACCAGCGCTTTTCTCCTTAGAGCAAAACCAATTGCCGGATTAAATACTTTATGTAACCATTTCATTAATCTGTCTGAGAAATTAGGCTTATGAGTAGTTTTCTTACTCAAAAACAAAGCTGAAGCCATTGGAACATAGGTTAGTGATAAGATTGCTGCACCTATAAGTGCAAAAGTAACTACCTGAGCCATTGGACGGAACATCTTTCCTTCAATACCCACAAGTGCCATTATCGGGAGATACACTATTAATATAATTATCTGACCGAATGTAGCAGAGCTCATCATGTGTTTAGCAGAATCAAGAACATTTTCATCCATCTGCTCCTGAGCAAGCCTGGTTAATCCCGGATGGTGATGCTTGCTCATAGATATCCTGTGAACAACACTCTCCACTATAATAACTGCGCCATCGACTATCAGTCCGAAATCGATTGCCCCCAGACTCATAAGATTACCGGAAACACCAAAAATATTCATCATTGAAACAGCGAAAAGCATTGCAAGCGGAATAACTGAAGCAACAATTAGTCCGGCACGGATATTTCCAAGCAGGATAACCAGTATGAAAATGACAATCAGTGCTCCTTCAATAAGGTTTCTTGATACAGTGCCAATTGCCCTGCCTACAAGATCTGAACGGTTCAGATAAGGTTCAATCTTAACCTCTTTAGGCAATGATTTCTGAATAGATAGAATCCGTGATTCCACGTTATTGATCACCTCATGGGCATTTGCCCCTTTCAACATCATGACCACACCTCCTACTGCTTCAGTAGTGTCTACCACAAAAGCTCCATAACGTGTGGCGCTGCCAAACTGAACAGTTGCTATATCCCTGATT
>JANXXP010000186.1 GCA_025350595.1 Bacteroidota bacterium | reverse complement strand
TTCCAGTAAAATCCATCTAATTCCATAAGATTAATCGGATAGCTTGTAACCTTGACCTCAGTCTTTACTTTTATATGAGCTCCAAGTGCCTGGCCAATAAATAACATAATATCGTTTCCTACTTTAGGATTAGCAATTGTTCTTCTGATAGCCAACGATTCCAGATCAACTTCTTTTCCGAATGCATTGAATTTAATGTATTGCTTTGTAATACGCAGAAGATCATTAAACTGGCAACTGAATTTGCCCTCCTTGATTATTTTATGTGTCAGATTGGAAAGCAGTACCTGAATTGAAACAAACTCATCATCCTCAATAATAATCTGTTTTGTACCAACCTTCTTATCTGTTGTAGCTGTAACTAAGGTAACTTCAATCCTTTTGTAATTTCCTTTTTCATCAATCTCTCCAATAGCAGGCAATTTCGAAGGATCAAATGTGTTAATTCCTTCCATTTTTCTGGTAAACGAAGCTGAAAGGACAGGAATTTCAAAATTAAATGCTTCCCTTGTTTTAATTGGAGTAACAAAGACTCCGATATTAGGTTCCCTCATTGTGACGCCAACTCCGACTCCCTCTACTTCCAGTTGACGAACAAATTCCTCAAACTTATCGGTACCAATTATCTCAAGAATCTGAGTATAGTCAGGGCCAAGATCTTTCATTAAACGTAATCCTCTCCCGATTGACTGTTCCGGTAAAATATTTGCTTTTGATGTGAATGGACGCAAGCCGAGAATGATGCTTACATTTTTGACATCCCAGCCTTCCCGTAACATTAAAACTGAAACAACAACCTTAACTTTGCTTTTCGGATCATCAATCATCCTTGCTTGTTCGCGGAGTTCCTCAAGCTCTTTCTGATTTGTTGTGAGCTCACCATTATTCTTTGTATGAATTACAAGAACCTGATCTTTTTTATTAAACCCTGCCAATCCCTGAATTCCTTCAGCAATCTGATTCGCCTGCTTTGTATCTTCTGCCATTATAAATAGCACCGGCTTTTGACCCAGATTTTTAAAATAACAATCCCAATGCTCCTGATACCTTTTCAAAGCAATGTGAATCCATTCGCTATATGCATTGTATGCATTCGTTATCAATTTGTTATCGGGACTGGATTTATCGCTCTGATGAACAATTAGCGGTGTTTTTACTATCTTGTCTTCAATGGCCTGAGCTAAAGGATAGTCAGTTATGATCCATGGAAAATAGGTCCCATTTTGGTCTTTCGGTGTTGCAGTCAAATCAAATAAAAGAGATAACCCTTTCTTCTTTTTTTCAATTAAGTTGTGGTGAAATGATATTATGCTTTTATACCAGGCCAGTTCTTCATCATGTACGTGATGTGCTTCATCGTTTATTACCAATAGTTCATCATGCTTCATTATCCTTTCATATAGACTCTCCAGCCAAGAAGCCTGATTGTCTTTTTTAGGTTTTTGACCAAGCAGATTGCCTATCGGCCCTAGATCTTCTTCTGTTTCGGCTCTTGATTCATAGATCTGATGAATATTTGTAAGATAAAATGTGCCATCGGTACTTGTTTTAACCTGATCGTCGCGCATTATAAAGCTCATGTTCCAATCATATTTCCATTCATCGGGGATGAAAGGAAAATGATAAAAGATACTACCGTTTTCAAAATCTGTTTTTAACCGTTCATATACAATTACGTTAGGGGCAATAACCAGCATTGTTCTGCTCAGATCTGAGCTTTCTTCAAACTTTCTGTGGAAGTATGACCATATTGCAAGAAATGCCATAACATTTGTTTTTCCTGAACCGGTAGCAGCTTTGGCACAATATCTGGTTAAGCCTTCCGGAGGGAGATCCTGATTTGAAAGTAACCCTGTTTCCGGTACAACTCTTGACAATATTCTTTTTGATTTAGCAGTAGAAATAATCTCTTTCTTATTTGTAAACATATCGTTACCATAAGCCATTGCATCCATGTACTTTTCTGCCAACAGGGCATTGTCTCTGATGTTTTTTACCTCAAAAAGAAATATTGTTGTTTCAATAGCTTCGCGCTGTGCAAAGCGAAAATGAAATACCTGGCCATCCTTAATATGATCCTGCTCAAACCAATAATTAAGTAGAGTCAACGATGTTTGTGAAATACCTTTAGGTGCTTGATAACCTGATTTCCTCCAGGAATCAACTTCGGTTCTGATATTATTTGTCAGTAAAGTTTTTCCGGGCCTACGGGTGTTTACAACTCTGTATCCTCCTTTACCATCTTTTTCGAGGTATGAAGTTGGTATTTCCCAGGCTTTGCGTCCCTCAATTTCAGGAATAGCTTGTTCCAAAGGAATTACAACCTTTTGCTCATCAATTGTCTTTGCTTTCTTCTTAGCCATGGGTTAATCAGCTTTATTGTTCTTTCTTTCCAATTCTTTAATTGCTCTGTCGAAATCGGAAATGTGGTTTTTCATTCTCTCCTCTCGGTATTTTTCAAATTCAACAGTTGCTTTTTTAGCTGCATCTTCCGCACTTATTTTGCCGGCATTCTGCAAAAGTTCTTTTTCACTGAGTGTCAGGAACTGATCAAGTTTCGAAATCCAGTCCGCCATCTTCATTGGTCGCTCATTTGTGGCTTGCAGTTCGGAAAAATCGAGATAAAGTGAAACAATCAGGTTGAGCTGATTTAGTTCATTTTCAGTAAGATAATTCTTGGCAATTTTAATATCGTGAGAAGTTATCAGATCGCCCTTAAAGTTCACCAAACCCATCAATGGCTTTTTACTGTCTGCCCTGCTTGAAATTAATTCTGCTGCTGTTTTACCATGAACAGCATAATGCATTTTATTCTGCACAGTAGCAAAGAATTTTTGAGTAAGATCGTCATTGAGCTTATAGTCGATGCTTGTGGCATAAATATCTGTTACCTTCTGATAGAAATTTCGCTCACTGCTTCTGATGTCCCTGATCCTCTGAAGCAACTCTCCGAAATACCTGGAATTTTTTCCTCCCTGCTTTAAGCGTTCATCGTCTAATGAGAAACCCTTTATGATGTACTCTTTCAGACGTTGTGTTGCCCATATCCGGAACTGTGTACCTCGTTGTGATTTAACTCGATATCCGACTGAGATAATTACATCGAGATTATAATATTGAGTATCGTATGTTTTGCCATCTTCGGCAGTATGTCGGAAATTCCGACATACTGAATCTTCATTCAATTCACCCTCTGTGAAAATGTTTTTAATGTGTTCTGTGACTGTTACCCTGCTTTTTTCAAATAATTCAGCAATTTGCTTTTGAGTCAGCCATACTGTTTCATCCTCAAGTTTTACCTGAAGTTTTGTTTTGCCATCTTCGGTACTGTAAAACAATATTTCTGATTTAGACTCCATCGATTACCGGTGTTGAAGTTCAATAATATGAGTTGTATCGTTCCCAAAAATATCGATCACTTTTACCATTACCCTGTAATCGCCCTTTTTAGAATACTGGTATGGATCAGTTATAAGCTCGAGGGTTCTGTCTTTTTTTGTGCGGTAGCTTTGCCACTGGTTATGGAAGGTATCATTTTTATAATCCCAATCTACGCTCCAA
>JANXXP010000184.1 GCA_025350595.1 Bacteroidota bacterium | reverse complement strand
CGGACAGCCCGTTTTTAATATCATCCGATACTTTGGGATCATAAACTTCAATGTCGGGAGATAATTTTAGTTTAGGAGTAGATGCGATCTTTAGGTTACCGTTTCCTGAAATTGTAATTTTCAAATTCACGGCATCATTTACATTTACAGTATCCTTTGATAACATGGACTTTAGATCAAGTTTCCCGACTACTCCGGAAAAATCATCAGGTTGAATCCCGGGCAATGGTTTAACTTTTATCTTAACAGACTGACTTGCAATTGCTTTTGGGACATTTTGATACTGAGTAAAAAAATCGCCAAAGAACGGATCTGACTGACCTGATTTTTGTTGAACAAGAACAGACATCTGAACAGGATCGAGCTTGATCTCTCCACTGATCTGTGGAAAAAGCAAAAATTGCTGAACCACACCTGTCCCAAAGGTCCTACCATTTATATTTTCCTGTTGAAGTGCGGTAAGCGGTGGAGTTACAAGATCTGATTTAAAAAATCCGTTGAATGCTGGAAACTTAATTTCGTTTATGCCTGAAATATTAACCCGGGTATAAATTTTAACTGTAGCCACAATATACTCCCCGATATAAACTTCTTTCCGGTTCAGAAGCAGGTTAACAAAAATGTCTCCGTTTCCTGATTCATCTACCTGTTCATTTACAGCAGTTTTGCTTCCTGCAGGAACGCTTTGCTTCTGGGCGGCATTACCTACCACTTCGATACGCATTGAGTCGGAATAGTAGGATTTGTTTTTAATAGTGAAAGTTGCGGGAGCTATTACAAATTTCCCTTCGTTTTGAGCTTGAAGAAAATACACGTATGAATAGGAAGTCTGGTGTGACATTTTCCCGTTTATTATTTCAGTACTTGAGCTATATGATGTCTGCGGGCCCATCAGTTTATAAAAAGGGCTAAATGAGGGGGCAGAGAATTCTCCTCCTCCTGAATTCACAGTATAGCTAATATTAAATTGTTGTCCGGCACTTACAACTGCCGGATATTCGACTTTTAATACAATATCCTGCCCTCTAAGTGAGAATGATAGTAAGAAAAGTATTGAGTATATTATTGCTTTTTTCATTTTTGTTTTATTCAGATTACCAGTTCTTTACTGTTCTGACTTTTTCTTTTGAAGCTTTCGCAAGTTTAACCTTTTCCTGAACATTTTTTTCATCATTTGCCAATGCATTCAGCAATCTCTGTGCATCATCTTTGGAAATACCCTGTTCCTGCTTTTGTTGTTGCTGCTTTTGATCCTGACTATTTTTCTGATCTTTCTGCTGATCTTTATCCTTCTGATCCTTTTGATCTTTTTGATCCTTCTGATCCTTTTTCTGATTGTCCTTATCCTTATCCTTCTGCTGCTGTTTCTCCTGTTCTTTTTGCTTTACCAGCATATCCTGTGCATAAGCGAGGTTATATTTTGCCTCTTTATTATCAGGTCGCAATTTAAGTGACCCCTTGTATGCTTCTATACTTTCAGGAAGTTTTTTTGCATTTAAAAGTGAATTTCCCAGATTATACAGTCCATCCGACTTCTTCTTCTGGTCGTCATTCTGATTAACATTCTCTATGAATTGCTTTCCTGCCTCTTCAAATTTGTTTTGTTTATACAGAGCATCACCAATGTTAAAAACAGCATCAGGCGATTTAGTGTTTTTATCAATTGCTTTCCTGTAGGATATTTCAGCTTCAGGAAAATTATTTTTCCCATACTCCTTATTGCCCTGTCTTATATACTTTTTATCAGTTTGTGCATTTAAAGTTATAGAAAGAAACAATAGTGCACAAACAAACAGGAAATTTACTTTCTGCAGAATTGTTCTATTTTTAATTTCATATATCATAACTTTTGTCTTTTGTCTAAACCTTTACCTTTCTTGCCCTGAGCTCTCTGCTCCGTGCCCTGAGCTATTTACACCTTAAACTTAAACAGTCTGATATTTGCGAGTCTTCTGTTTTTCCTTTCCATAATCATAAAATCTACAAGCAGTAAAAATATTGCTATTGCAGCAAAAATCTGAAATTGATCGTTATACTCGGTATACACAGAACTTTCCAATTCCTGCTTTTTCATTTTCTTAATCTGGCTGAAGATTTCATCCAGTCCAATATTTGAATTGCTGGCTCTGACATAATTACCTCCTGAACTGATAGCTATTTTTTTTAAGATATCTTCATCAAGTTTAGAGATTACTGTGTTTCCTTCAACATCTTTGATATAATCCCTCTTTCCATTATTCAGTATCGGTATGGGAACTCCTTCTGTGGAACCAATACCAATTGTATGAATTACGATCCCGGCTTTTGCAGCTTCTTCAGCAGCTGAGACAGCATCATCCTCGTGATTCTCACCATCGGTAATTATGATAATTGCTTTACTCTTTCCTTCTCCCGGACTAAATGACCTGACTCCAAGGTTTATTGCAGCGCCAATCGCAGTACCCTGTTTAGGCACCATATTTGGGTTAATTGTCGACAGGAACATCTTTGCAGATACATAATCAGTAGTAACAGGAATCTGAGTGTATGCATCTCCTGCAAATACGACGAGACCGATTTTGTCATTATCAAGATTGTCAACAAGACGTGATATAGCCTGTTTAGCCCTTGTAAGCCTGTCGGGTTGAATATCTTCTGCGAGCATAGAGTTACTTACATCGAGAGCAATGATTACCTCTACTCCCTGCTTTTTTACATCTTCAATTTTTGATCCAAACTGTGGCCTCGCGAGCATAATAATTCCTGCAGATAATGCTATCAGCTGCAGACTAAATTTAACTGCCGGACGGATCTTTGACATTTCAGGAGCGAGTCTTGCAATTAGACTAATATCACCTAACCGCTTAATCGACCTGTTCTTTCTTATCTCATTTATGATATATAAGATAACTACGACCGGAAGCAGAAGCAACAAGTATAAATAATCGGGATTCGCAAATCTGAATAGTTGCATATCAGCTCCAAAATTTATGTTAAGTTTCTGAATATTGTGTTTCTCATCACTACTTCAATAACCAGCAAGCAGAAGGCAGCTAAAGCCGGAAATAAATATTTCTCATATTTCCTGCTTAATTGCCTTACATCAATTTTTGACTTCTCAAGTTTGTCAATTTCATTGTAAACCTGAATGAGTTTATTGTTATCGGTAGCTCTGAAATATTTACCGCCTGTTGTTTGGGCTATGTCACTGAGAATACCTTCATCAATTTCTACCTGCATATCCTGATATTGCATACCATAAGGAGTTTGTACCGGGTAAGGCGCAACTCCCTGAGTACCAACGCCAATTGTATAAACTCTTATCCCATATGTCTTTGCAATTCCTGCTGCTGTAGCAGGCGCTATTTCACCCCTGTTGTTAACTCCGTCGGTAAGAAGAATAATTACTTTGCTTTTAGCTTCTGAATCTTTAATTCTGTTCACAGCAGTTGCTAGACCATTCCCAATAGCTGTTCCATCTTCAATCATGCCACTTTGAATTTCCCTCATCAGATTAATCAGAACTGCATGATCAGTTGTCAATGGGCATTGAGTGAAACTCTCACCACTAAAGACCACTAACCCTATCCTGTCGTATGGTCTGCCTGAAATAAACTCAGTTGCTACATTTTTTGATGCTTCAAGTCTGTCGGGTCTGAAATCCCTTGCCAGCATACTTCCCGAAATATCAAGAGCAAGGACAATATCAATACCTTCAGTTGACATATCCTGAAATTTATCAGTTGTCTGAGGACGGGCAAGTACTATAATAAGAAGTGTAACAGCAAGAGCACGAGAAGCGAATAGTATATGTCTGAGATAATGCCTGAATGTTTTTACAGAGTTCTCAAAAGGCTGCAATCCAGGCATTCTTAATGAAGCTGTTGTCTTTTGTTGTTTAATCACATAAAAAGCAATCATTGCAGGAATTGCAATTAGCAGATATAGAAACAGAGGTTCAGCAAACGTTATTCCACTCATGATTTCCCCTCCTCTCCATTTTCTTTTTCATCAGAAGCATTTATTATAACCTCTTCTACTTTTGTCGCCATGACAAAACCCCAGGAACTTTGGAAATGTTCTTCATTCTCTGATGGTTCCGGATTATGCTTGGCAAACTTAACAAGATCGGCACTTGTCAAAACAGTTTTAAGCTGATTATATGATCCGTCTTTTTTGAAGCCAGTTTTTAAAAGTGCATCAAGGGTTTCATATGTAGTTAGTTCAAGAGATAAGACATTAAATCTGTTTTCAAGGTACTGACGAAGTATTTCAGTTAGTCTGGTATAGTACATTTTTGTCTCCCCCTGCTGCCAGAGCTTTTCATCCCTTAGTTTTTCAAGTTCACGGAAAGCAATTACATGTGAAGGGTCGGGGTTGATAATTGGTTCAATCCCTTTCTTTGATTTCCTTAGTTTTCGTATATATTTTATACCGAACCATGAAAGGATTCCAATTATCGCAATAAGCAGAGCCCAAGGTATTATTTCTCCCAGAGTAACCGGAGCCCTGTAAGGTTTGATAATATCGTAGATTTTTACTGTTGTGTCTGCCGGAGCTATTTTGACTCTCATAACCTCAAGCTGAGAATAATCTGAATAGAATCTTTTAAGTCCATTTTCGGTTTTCATTTCAGCAAAAACAGGAGGAACCTGATAATGACCTGAATCAAATGATGATACAAGATATTTTTCGGTAATTTTAATTCTTCCTGCCTGAATTTTTGAAGTATCATAAACCGGTCCTGACAGGATTTCAATTTTCTTTATTAACGTATCCTTGAATAATGGAAGAGAAAGTTTAAGAGTGGCAGGTTGATCAATTACAATTGAAAATTTTAATTGGTCCCCGATATATATCCTTGTAGTATCAAAGGACGCTGTTACCTTTACATACTGCCCAATTAAGGAGGATATAATTGAAATAAATAGAAAAATAGATATAACCAGCCTCTTCATATTTTATCTGTTCTCAAATAACTTAATAAGTGGTTTAACATAATCAAGATCTGTTCTAAGTTCTGCAGAATCAACACCGCATCTTTTAAATGTGTTTTTTACAAGTGTCAAATGATTCTGCCACCATTTCTCATATGCATCTCTGGTAGCCCTGGAAGAGGTATCAATCCATTTCTCAGCACCTGTTTCTGAGTCTGAGACTTTAACCAGACCCACATTTGGAAAAACCTTCTCCAAAGGATCAAATACCTTTAGTGCAACGATATCATGTTTGTTGGATGCAATTCTTAACGCCTGCTCAAAATCCGGAACTATAAAATCTGAAATAATAAAAGTGGTACATCTTTTCTTTATTGCGTTTGTAAGAAACCGCAATGGTTCATCAAGGTTTGTTTTCTGACTTTGTGATTTAAAATCAAGAAGTTCCCTTATGATCCTCAGTATATGCGTACGCCCCTTCTGAGGCGGAATGAATTTTTCCACTTTATCAGAAAAGAATATTACGCCGATCTTGTCGTTATTGAAAATTGCTGAAAATGAAAGGACAGCTGCTACTTCAGTCATTATATCTTTTTTCAGGCTTAAGGTTGTGCCAAAATTACCTGAACCGCTGACATCTATGAGTAACATAACAGTAAGTTCCCTTTCTTCCTCAAATACCTTAATAAATGGATGATTAAATCTTGCTGTTACATTCCAGTCAATACTTCTTATATCATCACCATACTGATATTCCCTCACTTCACTGAAAGCTATCCCTCGTCCTTTAAAGGCACTGTGATATTCGCCGGCAAAAATATGCCTGCTCAATCCACGGGTCTTTATCTCAATTCTCCGTACTTTCTTTAATAATTCAGTTGCTTCCACTTTTACGCCAAATTACTTCTCTGATTCAATAATAACATCAAACACCCACTTCTCATCTGTGATATCAATCAGAATTTTTTTGCCTTTACGGTAGTCAATCCACTTATTCTCACCATTAGGCTTATATAGTGAATTGAATTCCTTAATTTTCTCTCCCTTTATACTCTTATCACAGATCATTTTAACACTCATGCAAATTGAGTCCTTGTCTAAAAAGAATAACAATGTCTGAGTATCGAAATTATCTGAATATCTCAGGTAGTTGAAACTGGTATTTGTAACTACTTCAGAATTCATATCCTGACGATTTTCCTTCATATATTTTTGAATTTCTTTGCTTCTAAACCCAATAAGATTCTGGCCATAAATAAAATTGCATGTCATAGTCAGAATAACAAAAAGGGTAATATTTTTCATTTGAAAGCTCTATGGAACTTCAACAGTATTAAGGATTTCGGAGATTATATAATCCTGGTTTATGTTTTCAGCTTCAGCTTCATATGTAAGTCCAATTCTGTGTCGCATAACATCAGAACAAATTGCCCGTACGTCCTCTGGTATTACATATCCTCTTCTTCTTAAAAATGCGAATGCTTTCGCTGCCAATGAAAGGTTTATCGATGCTCTTGGCGATGCTCCATATGAGATTAGATTTTTGAATTGCGGAAGTCCGTACTTTTCAGGATTACGGCTTGCAAAAACAATATTTAAAATATAATTCTCAATCTTTTCATCCATATAAACTTCTCTAACAACATTCCTTGCCCTTGTAATATCTTCAGTTTTAAGCACGGTATTTGTTTTTGGGAAAACTTTCGCAAGATTCTCCCTGATGATCATCTTTTCTTCTTCCATAGTTGGATAATCAATCAGGACTTTCATCATGAACCTGTCAATCTGTGCTTCGGGAAGAGGATAGGTTCCTTCTTGTTCAATAGGGTTCTGAGTGGCAAGAACAAGAAATGGTTCTTCCAGTTTAAATGTTGATTCCCCTATAGTTACCTGTCTCTCCTGCATTGCTTCAAGTAACGCGCTTTGCACTTTGGCCGGCGATCTGTTAATCTCATCAGCAAGAATGAAGTTAGCAAAAACCGGTCCTTTCTTTACAATGAATTCTTCTTTCTTCTGACTATATATCATAGTACCAATAAGGTCAGCAGGAAGAAGGTCGGGCGTAAATTGAATTCTGGCGAATTTCGCATCGATTATTGATGCCAGTGATTTTATAGCAAGAGTCTTGGCAAGTCCCGGAACACCTTCAAGCAATATATGGCCGTTCGCCAGAAGACCTATCATAAGGCTGTCGGTAAGATGTTTCTGTCCTACAATTACTTTATTCATCTCCATTCTTATAATGTCGACGAATGCACTCTCCTTTTCTATTTTTTCATTTAAAATTCTGATGTCAGCTGTTTGCTCCATAGCTTAAAAATTTAAGTCGCAAATATAATAAAACGTGTACTAATAACCGTTATCCGATCTGTTTGATAAATCGAGTACAAAAGAAGCGCAGTAATTTCTAAAGTGTTGTTAAGAAGAGTTAAAGTTTTGTTAAAGGTGCAAGAGGATTCCATTCAAACCTTCCTCTGAATAAGCTCCTGATTAATATTATCATCACTAATGGCAGAAAAGAGATCTCAAAATCCTGAGGCAAAATAAAGTGGAGAATCAGAAATGATAAAGATATATAAAACAGAATCCTGAACCATATTAGACCTTCTCGTTTTAAGATAAGATAAATGAGGCAAATCAGGATTATCGGATTGAGCCAGAGAATATTGAGATTCAACTTCATTTGAACATGGTCGGTGAAATAGCCGAAAAAAATCATTAAGATTGCTAAAATAGAAAATATTGAAAAGAGGATAATATCAATAATGTTTATTATCCTACTGTTTTTAAGCCACACCGACATTATAATAATCAATATCAAAACAAGCGTAAATAAGAATACTGGTGAATTAAAGAAATTCTGGCGCATTTTAGGTGCCGGGAAATCGAGAATAATCTGAGGATTCTGTAGAAGAGGTATCATCTTGCCTGATCTGTTTACAACAGCTTCTGAAAGTTCCTTCTGCATATCAATAGGAAGGAACATCCTGTCTCTGTATGAAGCCTTTTTATCACTGGGTACACCCATTATAAGATCAATACCGAATTGAAGCCACTGATAGGGATACTGATATTTACTTACCATATTTCTGAAAGTTGGCATTTCACCAGTTTCTATTGGAGGATATAATAACTTCACTCCCACTGCCTTTTCAATTATATCTCTTATCCTGGTTGAACAATTATCATAGAAAAAATCATATTTGTATTTTCTATTCTCAGGTTTAAGATTCTCATATATAAGGGAAACCAGTTTTTTTGTTTCTTCCGGATTTATATTCATTCTCTGAGAATAAACGTACCTCTGCTCAATGATATATTCACCCAAAAAATCTTTTAACGGTTCTTCCCCGACGTAATAATCCAAACGTCCTTTGGCAAATTTCCAGGCAAAATTTGGGGTGCTAAAATCAAATACTCCCCAATTGTAAACCATATCGCTGCTGTTTTTCGGAATATAAATCCGAATGGCGCTATGACCATATATCGAATATGTATCAGTTCCCTGACCACAAGTTATAAGATAGACTGTTGTATCCGACAATGGTTGGGATTTTGCTTCGTTCTGGCAAACAAGGATAAATAGTGAGATAATTAAAAGAATCTTTTTCATTTGTACTCAATTTCTGTAAACTTAAGAGATTTTTGGGAGAAATAAAAGGATGCCTGTTTTGTTACTGACTGGCTTTTTACTAGTTTTATGCCGCCTTTGAAGGAGGCAAGTAAGATAATATTATCACTTAAAAGTAAATAACAATGAAAAAAATTGCAGTAATAATTATTGGGCTATTCTCATTATCTTTAATTAGTTGGCAGAATACAGACACATTCCATATCACCGATCTGCATATACATTGCAAGGGGGGTTTTACAATTCAGGATGCAGTAATTAAGTCAAAAGCAGAAAATATCAGTTATGGTATTGTGACTAACTGTGGTGTTGGATTTCCGGTTCATCAGGACAGTCAGATTGATTCGGTAATATACAGTATGAAAGATTATCCACAGTTCTTTATGGGAATGCAGGCAGAAGGAAGAGAATGGGTTAACACTTTTTCAAAAGAATCATTGAAAAAATTTGATTATGTATTCACCGACGGGATGACTTTCACCGATGCCAAAGGCAGAAGGAATCGTATCTGGATAAAAGAAGAAACCTGGATTGATAATGAACAGGAATTCATGGACTACCTTGTAAATACTATTGTCAAAATATTAAGCACTGAACCTATTAATATGTATGTAAATCCAACATTCCTTCCTGCACAGATGAATGACAGATATGACTCTTTCTGGACAAATGAAAGAATGGACAAAGTTATTAAAGCAGCAAAAGATCACAATATTGCTATTGAGATTAACAACAGGTACAAAATTCCTTCCATTAAATTCATACAAAGAGCGAAAGATGCAGGGGTTAAATTTACAGTTGGTACTAACAACCAGAATAAAGATTTTTCAGGTGCTGCTTATGCCCTGGAAGTAATAAAAGAATGCAAACTCACTCAAAAGGATTTTTACATGCCTGTAAATAAGAGACAGGGTGGAAAGCTTTGATTTAGCTCGAGTTTTAAAATTTTTGCCGGGAATAGTTCTTGGATTAACAGTGCATGAATTCTGTCATGCACTTGTTGCCCATTTATGTGGTGATTCAACCTCTAAAGATCAGGGAAGAGTTACTTTGAATCCGTTAAAGCATATCGATCCGTTAGGATTTATTATGCTTATTTTTGCGGGATTCGGATGGGCGAAACCCGTTGAATTTAACGAGCAGAATTTGCGTAATCCTAAATATGATGTTATTAAAATAGCTTTAGCCGGCCCATTGTCGAATGCGGTAATAGCAATGATCCTGTCAGTTATTTTTTCCATTTACTCCTCTCTTGTACCTGTGTATCAGAGTCATGTTACACAGATTATTTCTGAAGTTTTTCTTTATGCAATATACATAAACTGGGGACTTTTCATATTTAATCTTATCCCACTCCCGCCTCTTGATGGATCGCATCTTCTTTTTTATCAGTTAAGAAGATTCCCGGCAGTTTATGATGCTTTGTACAAATATGGATCATTTCTTTTATTCGGTCTTATAATAGCCACTTTCCTCACAAAAATCAATTTTCTTCCTATCTGGCCTGCTATTCAGTATATTGGTGGAGGATTTCTTACGTTGGTTGGATATTCAGGGTGATTTATAATTCAGGAAAAGTTCAATGCTCAAAGTTGGATGCTTAAAGTTTGAGTGGATGATACATTATAATATGTTACACAATGATATTTAGTAATATGAAAAATTTAGTTTTTTTCTTATTGATTTTACTTTCAGTTCAGTTGAATGCACAGGAAAATCCTTATAAATCCACATTGATAACCTTATGTAATACTCTGCTAAATACACAAATTAATGATCCACATGATCCAAACTTTGGAGCACTGGTCTGTCGATCTATAAATCCGGATAATCACCCTATTCATTCCCGTGCTGCAGAAAGTGTCTATCCTTTTGCTGTTGCCTGGAAGCTCACCAGTAATGCTAAATATCGTGATGCTGCAATTAGATTAGGCAATTGGCTTATTAAAATTCAGGAAACATCGGGGAAAAAGGCCGGAGGGTGGAGTGAAGAATGGCCTGATCCAAAACAGAAATTTTGGTTTGGAACCACTTCAGATCAGCTTATTTCTTTGGCAGGTGCCTTTACTATTCTGAAGAATTATCTGACAGCATCTGAGATTGATAAATGGAATAAGTCAATGTATAATGCTGCCCAATTTATCAGGATTAATTTTCCCATGGGATCGAATATTAACTACAATCCCACAGGAGCAGTTGCTTTGATATTTGCCTATAATAATGTAAAAAAACCAGATGAGAATTGGCTTCTGAAAGCTGATTCCTTAATGAATATAAATACAATAAAGTTTATCGATAGTCAAAATCTTTTGACCGGTGAAGGGAATGGTGTAGATGAAGGATATAACATTGCTCAAAGTATCGGCTATATTGCCTTGTATGGCATAATGAGAAATGAAACACACATAAAACAAATTGCAGCAGAATTACTCAGAGCACATTATCTGTTTATTTATCCGAATGGTTCAGTTGATAACTCCTGGGGAACGCGGTCATTTAAATGGAGTTACGAGAGCGGAACAAAAACTGCTCCCGGAGTATATTTCAGTTTTGCACTTTTAGCTGATATGGATCCAAAATTCAATACAGCCAGTCTTAAATGTCTCGAATATTTGAATCAAAGGTGTATAAGAAACGGATGGATTGATTATGGGCCACATTCCATAAAGCATGAAACCAGTTCATCCCCATGTAATTATTCCACCTTTGCAAGAGCACAAAGTCTAGCTTTAGCTATAGAATATGGAGCTAAAACAAATCTCAAAGAACCATTCCCTGCTCAGAAACATAATTGGTATAAGTTTTTTCCTGAAATCAATGTGGCTGTCATCAGAACTGAGAATATTATGGCAACAGTTTCGGGTTATGGTGAAATCGGTAGATATCCCCGTGAATCAGTTTGCAGGGGCGGAAGTATTTCAAACCTTTGGTTTGAGGGTTTTGGAGAAAATGGTTTTTTGCAATCTTCTTCAACTGCATCGTATAAAAGAATTGAGGCGATGCACATGCCGATTGAGAAGGATGTACTCCCTCTGACACCCAGAATTGAGTTTAATGATAATAGCTCTTACTTTTCAAATATTTTTGAAGCAGA
>JANXXP010000183.1 GCA_025350595.1 Bacteroidota bacterium | reverse complement strand
TGTGAAATTATGGGAAACAGATCTTTATAATAATCCCTCTTTCGGAGCCGCAAGTCTTACAATAAAACTAGATGCTCCAGGCAATGTCTATGTTGGAGGAAATACTGAAGTATCGACAAATAAAGGGACTCTGAATAATTCATTTATGGCTTCGCTGACATTATCAGGAACCTTAAAATGGAAAGCGTATCGCGAAAACTCAAATTCTGGATGTTCACTTATTTTTAATGAAATTGGCAACATAATGATGCTGAACAGAAACTGTTTTGTAATAAGTCTGTTAAACCCTGCCGATGGTACTGATGCAGGAACCAAACGAATGTTCAGTGTCTGTGTATCGGAGAATACAGATGCTTTCGGATCTGATTTTGATCTCACCTATGATAAGAATATCCTGCTCGCCGGAAAGCTGGGAGACAGCTTTTTTCTGGCTTTGAAAGCCTCGCAATAACATTTCCCGAACTAAGTAAATAATAAAAGCTGAGATTCCGTTTTTTAATCTGTCAGCGATTTATTAATTTTGCGGCATGATCAGAAAACTTTTCCTGGTATTTATAATTCCTGTCTTTTCAGCAGGGTTCGTCAGCGCTCAGACTGTTGTAAGTACATCCGAACTCTTTAAAAGGGCAGATGGGAATTCTCATTCAGGGAAGCTCAGTATCGTTCAGGATCCTGCAATAGATACTCTTATAAGCAGGTATATTCTGAGCAACAAAAATTTATCTCAGGAACCTGGCAAGTTTGGAATGGAAGGATTCAGAATTCAGATATATAACAGTTCCGCCCGTGATGCAAAAGTAGAATCCGGCAAGGCTTTGCAGGATTTTCTGAACAAATTTCCGGAAAGCGATTATCCCCAACTAAAATGTTACCAGAAATTTGCTCTGCCAGGGTACTATAAAATCAGGGTTGGCGACTTTCGGACAAAAACCGAGGCAACAAAGTTATTCTTAATGGTAAGCAAAGCGTTTCCTGATGCATATCTGGTCCCTGATTTTATAAATTTCCCGGACCTGAATACAAAATAATTATGAGTGATAATATCAAACATGAATGCGGCATAGCAATGTTAAGATTGCGAAAGCCGATGGAATATTATATTGAAAAATATGGTACCTGGAGCTACGGCCTTCAAAAGATGTACCTGATGATGGAGAAACAGCACAACAGAGGACAGGATGGCGCAGGAATTGCCGGAATAAAGTTAAATGTTCCTCCCGGAAACCGTTACATTTTCAGACAGAGATCAAACCAGGCAAATCCTATAAAAGAGATATTTGGTCTTATTTATGAAGATATTGACCTCTTAACCCGTGATCACCGGGAAGAGTTAACAAATCCGGCTTTTATTAAAGAAAATATTCCCTTTGCATGCGATATATACCTTGGGCATTTACGATATGGTACTTATGGCAATTATAATATTGATTATGTACACCCGGTAAGCCGTGAGAATAACTGGAAATCAAAAAACCTTGTAATGGCGGGTAATTTCAACCTGACAAATGTTGGAGAGGTTTTCAGCAGTCTCGTTGAACTGGGCCAGAACCCGGTAGATTTTTCCGATACTGTTACTATTCTCGAAAATGTCGGGCATCGTCTTGATGAGGAGAACGAAAGGCTATTCCGTAAGTTTAAAGATGAGGGTTTCTCGAAAAAGGAGATCTCGCCAATGATAGAAAAGAACCTGGATGTTACATCTATTCTGAAAAAAGCGAGTCGTAACTGGGACGGAGGATATGCAATGGCCGGAATGGTAGGTCATGGCGATGCATTTGTTATGAGAGATCCAGCCGGCATCAGACCTGCTTATTATTACATTGATGATGAGGTAGTTGTTGTTGCCTCAGAGCGCCCTGTAATTCAGACAATATTTAATGTAAGAACCGATAATGTTAAAGAGCTTCCTCCTGCAAGCGCTTTAATTATCAAAGTATCGGGAGAAGCAACAATTGAGAAGATAAGGGAAAAGACCGAGGAGAGAAAATGCTCATTTGAAAGAATTTATTTTTCAAGAGGAACAGACAAGAATATTTACAGGGAAAGGAAGAAACTTGGGGAACTTCTGACTCATCCGGTTCTGAAAGTAGTAGACTATGACCTCGATAACACCGTTTTTTCATATATTCCAAACACTGCTGAAAGTGCTTTTTATGGTCTTATAAAAGGGGTTGAAGACTATCTTAATCAGGTTAAAATTGATCATATCCTCAGCAGAGGAAAGTATCTTACAAAAGAAGAACTCGAAAAAGTAATCAACAAGAGACCAAGAATTGATAAAATCGCTGTTAAGGATGCTAAACTACGGACTTTCATTTCAGAAGATAAAGGAAGGGATGACCTTGTCGGACATGTTTATGATGTTACTTATGGAGTTGTCAGACGAGGTGTTGATAATCTGGTAGTTATTGACGATTCAATTGTGAGGGGTACTACCCTTAAGAAAAGTATTATCAGAATTCTCGATAAGCTTGATCCTAAAAAAATTGTTGTTGTTTCTTCATCACCACAGTTGAGATACCCCGATTGCTACGGAATTGACATGGCAAAGCTGGGCGATTTTATCGCGTTTAAAGCAGCAATTGAACTGTTAAAGGATACCGGCAGAGCCGGACTGATTCAGGAGGTTTATGCAGAGGCTTTAACAGAGCTGAAAAAGCCGGTTGAGGAGATGAAAAATATTGTGAGAAAAATATACAAGCCATTTTCTACTGAGGAAATATCGGCTAAAATATCCCGGATGCTTAAATCAGAGGAAATTAAATCAGAGGTTGAAATTGTCTTTCAGTCAATTGAAGGTCTGCATGAAGCTTGTCCGGGTCATACAGGTGACTGGTATTTTACTGGCAACTATCCGACTCCGGGAGGTAATAAAGTTGTAAACCAGTCTTTTGTTAACTATGTGGAAGGAAGGAATATAAGGGCTTACTGATTCTCGTGAGAAAACCAGGTAATTTCGAAATCCTTTTTATACGAGGCCAGATGTCTGTTAATCTTTTCTACGTAAATATCCCTTAAGGTTATCATTATTCCTGTCTCCTCAACATCACCAAACTTATGATTAATAAATGTTCCGAATGTTCTCATTGTCGGAGAAAGATTCATGTAGGCATTTATCAGAGGAGGTATATTTTCATTCAGATTCCTTACTTCTCTTGAAAGGATCTTATAATTTTCTTTATATCTTCTCCATCTTTTGAATAGCTTTTTCATCTCCTCCTGATGAATTTCTATTTTAGCCGGGTCGATGGGAACAACAAGTTTATCAGGATCGTTGAAGTGTCTTTTAAGAAAATAAAGAATCATATCACGTGCTTTCTGGTTGAAATGAGGATACATTGTAACTTTCCCGAACAAGTATTTAAGATGGTGATTATCAATTATTATTGCGCCAAGCCCATCCCAAAGGTTATCGAGGGCAAACATACTTTTTCTCCCCATTGAACGTGATTGATAATCGGGATGTACAAAAGACCGGCCAAGTTCCATCAAATGAGGATAATACTTTTTGAGAAACTTATCGGAAAAATAGAAATATGAAGATGAGGCAAGCTTTGTAATATCACAATTTGTGCAACCTTTTTCGGGGAAATAGAAACGATAACCACCAATCATTTCCTTGTTCTCCGGATCCCAAACAATCAGTTGTTTCTGAGGGTCAACTTTAGCAGTGTCAAAATCATCAATATCTAGCCCTTTTCCTGTTCCTCCTCCGGCATGACGAAAGGTTAGCTCTCTTATACGGCCTACTTCTTGCATAAGAGCCGGGGAGTTATTATTGTCGAAAATATAAACCTCATTGTTGCCATTGTTGGTTTTGCGGAGAAGCTTATCGCTTGTTAATTCAGCAATTATCTGATCTTTAGGTAATTGTGCAACAATTGGTTCCATTGAATAATTGTGTGAAGTACTGGTTTATCCCTTAAAAGATCTAAATAAAAATAGAATGCAATTTAGTCTTTTTTTTAATTCAGTAATTATCCTTAACTAAATGATTGAAGTTCATACGATTTTGATTTGACCCAGTCGGCCCATTCAGGAGCTGACTTGGATTTATCGAAGGTTTGCCAGGGGATAGGTTTCCCAAAGCTCAACCTGATCTCTTTACCTTTTTGTTTGAACATCTCATCAGCCAGATAAAGCATTTCAATATTCACTTTGATTCCAAGGAACTTTCTGATATTGGCAAGGTTGTAGAAAAAATTGGAGTTCCTGCCTGAAAAGTAAGCAGGCACGACATCTCTTTTATGCTGTATTGCCTTTGATATAAAGCTTTTATGCCAGGCAAGATCTTTAATGGTTCCCCGTTTTTTCCTTGAGCACAACCCTGCAGGAAAATAGAGAATCTGACTGTCAGATGAATATGTTTCTTCGATACGCCTGGCAGCATCCTTTCCCTGGGAGCCGTGTTTATTTACCGGGAGGAAAATACCTGACATGTTTTCAATATTGGTAAGTATATCGTTCACCGGAAACTTTACATCAGGGAAATGTTTCGACAATTCATATATAAAAACCAGTCCATCGAGCCCTCCAAGAGGATGATTGGATACGAAAATGTACCTGCCTGTTTCCGGGATATTTTCTGTTCCCGAGACTAGGTATTTTATTTCAAATTTGCTTAGAAACGCTCCAACCATGTCAGCATCCCTGAGATGACTGCATTGTCTCAGAAATTCATTTATATCATCCTGATGAACAATTCTTTTAAGGTAATTCACAATAAATTTAGGTACTACCTTTTTAAGTGCAGGGTTTTTCGAATAGAGAACTGTTTCGACGTCTATTGCCTGAGTTTTATGTTTATCCGGGTTAATATCCATCTTTAGCGATTAATCTCCTATTATCAATTTCTCCGATCGTATCAACCATTCAGTTTAAAAGCCATTTTCTGAGCAGTCAGAGCCAGTTCTGTAGCAAGGAAACAATGATCCTGACTCATGGCAGTTTCGGTGCGGTTTACAACATCGCTAACCAGTTGTTCGCCATATGGCATATTAACTTCAGAGCAATTGTAGTATTTTGTTTCTTTCTGGTTGACTAAAAATAAGTGATTTCCTCCGGGACGACCAGCTATATCAATATACTTTCGCATTTCAATATAGCCTTCCGTTCCCAAAATGAAAGTCCGGCCATCGCCCCAGGTTGCCAGACCATCAGGTGTGAACCAGTCGATACGAATGTAGCCAGTTGCGTGTGAACTGCGTACGCTCATGTCTCCAAAATCCTGATATTTGGGATATTTGGACGTGCCAAAATTTCCAATCTGAGAAAAATTAACTTCAGCCTGTCTGGAGTTAGTGTAAAAGAGGAACTGGTCACACTGATGGGAGCCAATATCGCATAAGACTCCCCCTGCCAATTCAGGATCAAAAAACCATTTGGGACGAGTGTTAGGTATCATCCTGTGTGGTCCTAGTCCTACAGTCTGAACCACTTTTCCTATGGCTCCGGCTTTAACCAAATCACCAGCCTGAACAGAGGCAGGACTTCCTAATCGTTCGCTGTACATTATTGAATAGATACGGTTCGTCTTTTTCTGCACTTTTTTTACCTCTTCAAATTGTGCAAAAGTGATGATTCCCGGCTTGTCTGTCATAAAATCCTTACCGGATTGCATAACCCGTATTCCAAGAGGTGCCCGATCAACTGGAATGGCGGCACTGGCTACCAGCTTAATGGAATTATCATCGAGAATCTCTTCAGGACTTTTTGCGACTTTTATGTTGGGGTAAAGTTTAATAAAACCCGGCAATAACTCTTGCTCTTTGGAATATACTGCGACTATTTCTCCTCCCCCTTTGTTGAGGGCGCTCACCATTCCATAAATATGAGCATGATTAATGCCAATCACAGAGAACCTGATTGAGTCTTTGGGTTTGGGACGATTCCCTGGTTTTAATATAATTTCATCAGGATATGAGGTACGGTGTAGGTCATGGCCGAACATGTCGGCAGGTAACATTGAAGCAGCAGCTATTCCTGCAGCTGAAGCAAAGGATTGCCTTAAAAAATTCCTTCGGTTGGTATGCATATCTTGAGATTTTAGGTTTCATAATGAGTAAGCCAAACTTACAAAAAAATAGAAGAATTAAATAAACCTCAAGTTTAATTCTCTATAATATACTTTACTAGACAATTCTTAAACCACCACCAATTGTTTCTGAAAACAGAATGAAATCCAAACCACGGCCATTTGATTTTGAATAATAAAAAAACAAAATGATAAGTTTGTCCCTGGAATTTTGAAAACCGATACCATTTTCAACTATTCTGTAAGTAGATGGTTCTTTATTCCAGTCTCCTTTATAATTCCGGGTTTTAGCAATAAAATCATTGTAAATATTCTCAAAATAAAACCTGGAATACATGTATCCTCTATTAAGGATGCGTCTTTCAATACCAGTTTCGAACAAAATCGAGTTTAAGAGGATTCTTTGTGGATTTAGTACAAGTGGTTTTGGATAATACTTGTAACCCAAATTAAAATCAAGTTGCCACTATTCAAAAGTTATCAACAAAAATATAAATAAGTGGAGCAAAGTGGAGTAAAGTGGATAATTTTTGCTTATTTTTAGCCCTTTAAATGTAAAAGCGAGGATGGCCACATTTATAGGTGATTATACGTGCAAAGTGGATGTAAAAGGGAGATTAATCCTTCCGGCTGCATTCAAAAAGCAGATGCCTGCTGATGCACAGGATCATTTTGTGGTTCGGAAAGATATCTTCGAGAATTGCCTGGTTCTCTATTCCATCGAGGATTGGAACACCCAGCTGGACAAGATTAGAAAGAAGATAAACCCCTATAACCGTGAGCATAATATGTTCCTGAGAAATTTCTTCAAGGGAACTGCCGAACTGTCTCTTGATAACAATAATCGCCTGCTGATTCCTAAAAGATTAATGGATATTATTGGCGCTGAAAGGGATCTTGTGCTTGCAGGTCAGGATGGAAGAATTGAGATCTGGCCGGCTGATGTCTATGACAAAATCGATATGAAACCCGATGATTTTGCTGACCTCGCCGAGAAATTGATGGGTGGAAGTATAAATGAGCCTCAAATATAATGGTCTACCATATACCCGCACTGCTCAATGAGAGTATTGATGGGCTGAATATCCGGCCTGACGGGATCTACGTCGACGTAACCTTCGGTGGAGGGGGACATTCAAAGGAAATTCTAAAGAGACTTACAACCGGAAGACTTATCGTTTTTGATCAGGATGATGATGCCCGATTAAATGCCCCTGCCGACACTAAATTTCTTTTCCTGAATCAGAACTTCAGATTTCTGAAAAATAACCTGCAATTCAGTAACATCAGTTCAATTGACGGACTTATCGCAGACCTCGGCGTATCATTCCATCAGTTCGATGAGCCGCACCGAGGATTTACTTTCCGTCAGGATGCCCCGCTGGATATGAGGATGAATCAGAGCAGCCAGGTTACAGCTGCACATCTTCTGAATACTCTTGACGAAGAGTCACTTGCAAATCTGCTTTTTAATTACGGAGAACTGACAAATTCCAGGAAGATTGCCAGGGATATTGTTTCCGCAAGGGTTATAAAACCGCTTGAAACAGTTAACGATATAATTACTGCTATCGGTAAACTGGCGCCCTACAGACAGGAACATAAATTTTATGCCAAGGTTTTTCAGGCATTAAGAATAGCTGTAAACCACGAGATTGATTACCTGAAAGAAATGCTCGAACAGTCACTTTCTTTATTGAACAGTGGTGGGAGACTTGTGGTAATTACCTATCATTCACTGGAAGACAGGGTTGTTAAAAACTTTATGAAGGCCGGCAATTTTGAGGGTGAAGAGAAAAAAGATTTTTATGGGAATATTGAAACGCCTTTCAGGATAATTAACAAAAAAGGAACTACTCCGGGTGATGAAGAGATTGCCCATAATAACAGGGCAAGAAGTGCACGATTAAGAATTGCTGAAAAGATCTGATACATGGCAGAAATTAAAGAAAATACAAAAAAGCCGGCAACATCAGGAAGTTTTGTGAAGGAGCTTCTCAGCGGAACAATGGTTTCTGAAAAGATCATACTTAAGAACCTGGGATACATTTCGCTGATAACCATTCTTCTTGTAATTTATATTGGAAACAGGTTTCATGCAGAAAAAATAACACGGGAATCAGGCCGGTTGCAAAGAGAGGTAAAGGATCTGCGGGCTGAAGCCCTTTCTACATCCGCCGATCTTATGTATGTGAGTAAACAATCGGAAGTGTACAAACTGGTAAAGGAAAGAGGCCTTAACCTTGAAGAACTTAAAAGTCCGCCATATAAACTGTTGGTAAGAAAGTAGTCAGAAAATGGCAGTAAGGGATGAAATAGTATGGAGAAGCGGCGTTGTATATTTTGCAATAGCATTGCTGGCTGCTGCATTGCTCGTCCGCATAATCATTCTTCAGTACGTCCAGCGCGGGAAATGGTCGGATATGAGCGAAAAATTTGTCTATAAAACTGCTGAGGTACAGGCCAGCAGAGGCGATATACTCACCAGCGACGGTCGGCTTCTTGCAAGTTCGGTCCCATATTATACAATTTACATGGACACCCGCAGTTCAGGAATGTCTGCCTCTACATGGTCCGGAGGAATAAGCGGATTGTCAAACGGATTGGCGCAATACCTGGGAATAAGATCTGGCTCTGCATGGAAAACTGTTATATCAGACGCCAGAAGAAAGGGCGATCGTTATTTTCTCATTGGCAGGAAAATCGATTACGAAACTCTGAAAAAACTGAAAGAGCTGCCGATTTTCCGGGAAGGTCAGTATAAAGGGGGGATGGTGGCGATGGCTGAGAACAGAAGAATACTTCCAAACAGTGATATGGCATCCCGTACAATCGGCTATCTTAATCTTGGCAGCGAAGGAAATGAAGTTGGAATAGAGGGTGCCTTTGATAAAGATCTTGCCGGGAAAAACGGAATAGCAGTTAAACAGAGGCTCACTGGCGGCGATTGGATAACTATTGACGGGGCAAACAGCGTTGATTCAAGAGACGGAAATGATGTTGTAACCACTCTTGATATTGATCTTCAGGATGTTGCAACCACAGCTTTATTAAATCAACTGAAGAAAAATAGTGCCGATCACGGTTGTGCCATTCTCATGGAAGTGGCTACAGGCGATATAAAAGCTATTGCCAATCTTGAACTCGGAAGCGATGGTGGCTATCACGAGACTTATAATTATGCAGTAGGAGAGAGCACTGAACCGGGATCTACATTTAAACTTCCGTCACTGATGGCAGCTCTTGAAGACGGGGTAATTGATACAAGTGATATTGTTGATACAGGAAATGGTACGGTAAAATATTATAATAAGGTTATCCGTGATCACGATATTGAAAACGGTGGTTACGGGAAAATAACAGTTAAACAGGTCTTTGAGAAATCATCAAACGTCGGGACCGCTAAGCTTATATACGATCACTATAAAGACAATCCGAAGGACTTTGTGAACCGGCTTTATGCAATGAAACTTAACCAAAAGCTCGATCTTCAGATAAAAGGAGAAGGGGCCCCGCTGATAAGATATCCCGGCGATAAGCTATGGTCAGGAATTTCCCTTCCTATGATGTCACATGGTTACGAAGTACAGCTGACCCCTCTTCAGATCCTCACTTTTTACAATGCTGTTGCCAACGATGGAAGGATGATGAAGCCCCGGTTTGTTACAGGAGTCTTGCGTAACGGATCGGTAATTAAAACTTTTACTCCGGAGGTTATTATCAACTCGATAGCATCACATTCAACAATAGGGAAAGCAAAAAGGATGATGGAAGGCGTTGTTGAACGGGGAACTGCAACAAACCTTAGAAATGCCAATTATAAAATTGCCGGGAAAACCGGTACAGCTCAGATAGCCAAAGATAATAAAGGCTACAGGCAAGGCAACAGAATGTCATACCAGGCTTCTTTCTGCGGATATTTTCCTGCTGAAAACCCTCTTTATTCCTGCATTGTTGTCGTTAATGCTCCTTCTACCGGGGTATACTATGGTAACGTTGTAGCCGGAACCGTTTTTAAAGAGATTTCTGACAAGGTTTTTGCAACTAATTTTTTCAGGGATTACAAACCTTTGGATAAAGATGCTGTAAAGCCATCAGCTCCTGAAGCAGGTAATGGTTACAGGGCAGATATTAACGAGGTGCTTAAAAACTTTGATGTGCGATATAAAAGAACTGCAGATGATTACTGGGTTTCCACCCGTGAAAGTGGAGATACAATAAGACTTGCCGGAGTGAAGCTGCAGAATGGTTTGGTACCTGATGTAAGAGGAATGAGTCTGCGCGATGCAGTTTTTCTCCTTGAAAACTCAGGCATCAGAGTAAAATTCAGCGGTAAAGGCAGAGTAAGGAGTCAGTCGCCAGAACATGGTTCAAGATATTTTGACGGAACAGTGGTTTCTCTTGAGATGAATATGTAAGATGATGAAGATTGAAGAAATTTTAAAAGGGATTGATGTCGTTTCTGTTACCGGAAAAGTAACTGCGACTGTTTTAAGTATTGAATTTGATTCCAGGAAAGTAACTCAGGGATCACTATTTGTAGCCGTAAAAGGATACAAATCCGACGGACACGATTTTATTGATGTGGCAGTTAAGTCAGGCGCTTCTGCCGTCATCTGCGAAACACTTCCTGTGAACCCCGATAATAATATCTGCTGGATTAAAACCACCGATACTGCAAAAGCTCTCGGATTAGCAGCTTCAAATTATTTTGGAAACCCCTCCTCATCCCTTAAACTGATTGGCGTTACCGGGACAAATGGCAAAACGACTATTGCTACTGTACTTTACAGAATGTTCCTTCGACTTGGATATAAATGCGGACTATTCTCCACAGTGTGCAACTATATAAATGATAAAGAATTTCCGGCAACACACACCACACCGGACCCTGTCCGGCTTAATAGCCTTCTTACAGATATGGTCAGTGCAGGATGCGATTATGCTTTCATGGAGGTAAGCTCACATTCTGCCGATCAGCAGCGGATTGCGGGTTTAAAATTTGCCGGAGGGATCTTCACCAATCTTACTCACGATCATCTCGATTATCATAAAACCTTTGACAATTACCTGGCAGCTAAGAAGAGATTTTTTGACTCTCTTCCTGAGGAGGCATTCGCACTCGTAAATCTTGATGACAGGAACGGATGTGTTATGCTTCAGAACTGCAAAGCCAGACATTTTACCTTCTCTGTAAGATCAATGGCAGATTACCGGTGCGGAATAATCGAACAGAGTTTTGAAGGAATGGGATTAAAGATTGAGGGGATGGAGGTCTGGACCAGATTTATAGGCGATTTTAATGCATCCAATCTGTTGGCAGTTTATGCAGCATCAGAGCTTCTTGGAGCTTCAAAAAAAGAAATTCTGACTATTCTCAGCGATCTGCCTCCGGTTGATTTTACAACTTCCAGCCTGCCTTCAACCGGATGCAGATCGCTGAGAATAGTCAGAATTTCTTTTTTTGAAGCTCCAAGAAGCTCTGATGCTGCATAAACTGCCAACAGATTGGATG
>JANXXP010000155.1 GCA_025350595.1 Bacteroidota bacterium | reverse complement strand
GAGCGCAGCGAAATCCCGACAGCGAAGCTCGTCGGGAAATGGGAGAATATATGACTCTGAGATCGCCAGATTCTTAAGTCCTGACCCGATTATACAGGATCCATATAATATTCTTAATTATAACAGGTATAGTTATTGCCTCAATAATCCATTGAAGTACACTGACCCTAGTGGATATTCCAGCAGGTCATTTGAATATGAAAGGAACCTAAATGCGAATCAGGCTGGGAACACCGTGCTTTTCAATAACTATCCTGATGGTTGGCCTCAAATGCAGGAATCCAATTATAGGGGAGCATGGCAATTCTATGTATCTATGTCATTTATTAGACAATTTTATCCGAAAGAGAATATTAAAATTTATACTAAAGGGCAAGAGACGGGATTCTATTTTCAAATTAAACAGACAACATTTGAATCAGGAAGAATGACTGATATGGGGTATCTTGCTGGTAGTGCAGAAGTTTCCGTTATGTTTGTTCCCGTTAAAAGTTTATCTTATAATCAAAAAACTGATGGTGGTACAACTCAATACGATGAAAAGAATTTCACATCCCACATTTCAACAGAAACTAGGATTTCGGGACCTATCAATCTCAAACTAGTAACTACCACTATATTAGGGAAAGGCCCAATTCATATTAAAAGCATTAATGGGGGCAATGCTAGTATAATTGTTTTTAAGAAATTGGGGCCATTTACTGAAGAAGTTGGTTGTACACAAGGAGGAAATGTAAGTATTTCTCTTTCTCTGGGAACCTATTACATTTCTGGCAGTTTTGGCGAACAAACGTTAAGTGTGGGAATTGGTGGCGAGCATGGTAATGTCTCATCTGGATACGAAATGGAAGTCCCTACACAGCTTATACTTCTTCCAATAATTTTAGAATCACCATCTCCTGTCCCTATCCCGATTCGGATTGGTTTTTGAGAATTAACTTAATGAGAGTTTTATTTTTTGAAATATGAAGAAAATACTATTATCTCTTATTTACACAATAGCATTTATAGGGTTTGGATGCGTATTATATTTATTAGTATCAGTCAAGATTGACAACTACCTTTATGCTTTTAAACTTTCGGTTTATAACAATGAAATTGACTCTCTTTTTCAGCCACAGGCTTTAAAGTCACTTAAAGTTAAATATATCTATAAATCGGGAGATCTGGGTACAATATACTATGTAAAAGTTGATACGCTTTCGAATATTGCAATAATTGAATCCAATAACTATCACGATATTTTTCTCAAAGAGATAGAAACAACATCCGTTGAAAGGATTGATGTTTCACAGGCTAAAACATACTCGTCGATTATTAATGACCCATTTCCACTTATCCAACAGGTACTAAATCCCCGAGAATCGACAATTTTGAAAATTACCTTTGAAAAGCCTTTTTTGCTTGAAAAGGTTATCAAAGACGACTACTTATGGTACGTAAGAGGGGACTTTAATTATGTAGCTTTCGGCAACACTCAGAACTGCAGCATTGTTACTTTTCAGGGTGACAAGGGAAAAGAGATCTTGGTTGTAAAGCACAACGGGAAGTTGTACTTTATTATCCAGACTTTAGTAAAAAAAAGTCTTTTGGAATTGGTAAAACTGCGCTTCGAGAAGTAGACTGATAAGGTTTATAATTTCTAAGGCAGAATATCGGGTATAACCATTTCAATAAACCTGTATTCATAGCATCAGATAAAGATTCACTTGTTTATACTTATAATGTTCTGGATGAGCGAATAAAATCCATTCATTATGACAGTCTTGATCAGGTCGTTAAAACAACATGGTATGCAGGGCCGTATGAAAAAGTCGTATCAGATACAGTAACAAAACATTATTACTACATTAACTCTCCTGATGGCCCTGTAGCACTTGCAATTCAAAGAGGGACAGACGCACCTGTAATTTATTATCTTTGTAAGGATCATCTCGGTTCAATAACTGGTATTATGAATTCAGCAGGAAATATTCTTGAAAAATATAATTAAGAATATTATATGGATCCTGTATAATCGGGTCAGGACTTAAGAATCTGGCGATCTCAGAG
>JANXXP010000069.1 GCA_025350595.1 Bacteroidota bacterium | reverse complement strand
AGTTAAACTATTCCAAAGTTCTTGGCATTTGGTGGACTTTTCAAAGACAAACAGATAAATACTGGAATTCATATGGCATAGGAGACCCATCAGAAAAACACAATAACTCAATAACATGTGAAATAAATTATCCGCTTGATTCGATTAATCCTCGATTAGCTGGAGGACTTGCAATAAATGAAGATGGTGAAGCAATTCTGATTCATAGTGGTCGAATTGGTGGTGGGAAAGCCGGAGTTGGTAAGAAGCTATTTATTGATAACTACATTGGTGAAGCGGTTGAAATCAAAGTCAAAGATAGTATGCATGAGTATATACCAGTAGGCTCATTGAATTCGGAAAGATTTGCAAATCAAGTCGCACTTTTTGTTAAAGAAGTAGCCAGAATAAAGGATTTACCTAAGTTAGAATCTCCTGTTGTTCCGGCAATAAAGCCAACTGATAAACTTAAAAATACTTTCACTGACGAATTCTGGGGTAGAAAGTACATCCCATCAAATCATTCAGGTGTCGCAATATGTGACCATGGTTTAGTTGTAAATTCATTTAAAGAACTTTTACTTAAGAAAGATTTTCATGTTGCCAATAATCAGTACAGAGACCTTTATATAATCAAAGAGGGTGTGATAGTAGATACAGTATTCGAGTTTAAAACAGGAACAGACCGACAATCAGTTTATTCCGCAATCGGTCAACTTCAATTAAATAATACTATGCTGACACCAAAACCAAAATATGTTATTGTAATCCCGTTGGGACTCAGTGACGAAATTCAGAGGACTATAAGAAGTCTGGAAATAGAACTTCTTGAATATACTTGGGAAAACGATGGGAAAGTTAAGTTTATAAAGCCTGAGAAATTAGTCTGCTTAGTTTAGTTTGTCAAAGAATTTCATTTGATATAGATTTAATTAAGGTTCAAGGGAGTCTTATGTATATGTATTGTGACTTCTGGCATACAGTGAAGACCCATATCGAGTTTCATGATACAAATTTCATCCATGTTTCTCATGAGTTCCTCTTGACTTGAAGCCTTACTCCATATTTTGTCGTCCTGTACAATAACTTCACCCATTACCACTATATTTCCATCAACATCAGTCTCCCTTCTGATTGTACCCGTAAATGTTCTCTGCCAGTCTGCTTTGACCAGGAAAAGTTCGGTTATAACTATTTCCGGCAATTTTCTTTTCTTCGACATATGCTTATTAAAACGTTTTAAAATGAGTTGCTATTCCAAGTTAATGAGCATGTTAATAACAGACTCCAAGTGATTTCGATTAGTACTCAAACTCAAGCAAGGTGCTATCACTACCAGGATTTTCTTTGGTTTGGTGGGTCAGGGTATTGATATCATCCCATGAAATAAGTAGAAACTTGAACCTGTTATCGTTAACATCAATAGAGACTTTCTTTACAGACCCTGTAAATACATCCTGCAAATCAAGATTTATTTTGTTTCCGACTAAATTACCTTCTAACAATTTCACAACCCCAAATCCATCCGTTGTGACCAACAGATATCGCTGATAATAATTCTGAATTTTAGTCCTTGAATGAATGATTCTAAGATGCGCATATTTCCCATTATCAGTCATCCCGCTGATAAGTTCATCGAATGATGGACAATAATAATTTATGTTGATGTTAGCACTTTCGTATTTGTCTTGCAGCTTCATATTCGAACACTTTTATATAATAAACGTAATGTACACATTATCAGGCACTCCCACCGTATCACCCCCTACCGGAGGGTAGCATACAGAGTGGTTCTTGAGGGCGTCTGTGCCCCATTGATAATTCCTGATGCAATTTCTGACACTCTCATAAATACTTTCAAATTTAATTTTCAAAAAAAAATCCAAAAGTTAAAATCTGAGGCAATTTCAGAACTCAACTATTTAAAGACCTATAAAAATTTTATAAAAAATCAAACCTTATTGGCACTTAATGACATGTATTTTGAAATTTCATTGGCAATATCGTCATCAGTAATTCTGAGATAGTGAGCAGTATCCTTTACGTTATTATGTCCAAGAAGAATTTGTACGTAATTTATCGGCATCCCTCGCTTAAAATAAAACACAGAGGCAAAGGTTTTACGAGCCATTTTGTTGGTAACCATATAATCCAACTCTGCCATAGTACTTATCCTCTTTAAATGCTTCGCAAAGTGATTCAGTGACAAATTCAGAGGGAAATTAGACCCATTTTTTATCTTATACTGCTTAATTATTTCTTCTCCAATAAAAATATCATCAACGTTTACCGGTATACCTTTACACAAGCTGCCATTCTTTGCACGCCTGTATTTAATTGATTTCCCATTCGGAGAAAATAATAATTTTGATTTCATAATGTCAGCATGATACAGACCGGTTGAAATCATAAAGAGGAAGCAGTCCAAGCATTTTATTAGATTTTTTTCTTTCATTTTAAACTGTTGCTGCTGAACACTCTCAGGGATTTTGCATAATGTCAGTTGGCTTTCAAGATTTACTTCACCACGTTGGAATTTCTTTCTTAATTCTATTAGCTTATGTACATCCGCTTCCTGTAAGGCAATATCATTATCTTCCGGGCATTGATTATCGTACTCTTCTGTAAACGTTGATAGTTTATAACTGGGGTCAACCGGCAAGTGCTTAACCGTTTCAATAAAATTTATAAACGCTTTTAACTTTGTATGCAACTTCGTCTTATAGTTATGGACTCCTGGAATGTAGGTGTAGTAATTGTCGAGCACAGCACCTGATATCTGCGATGGATGTGGAGAAATCTTATTCTTGCTAAGGTATTCTTCGAAATACTTTAACGCAGTCCGGTACCCTGAGAGGGTGCTTTTACTGAGTTTCTTTTTGGTTTTATTATTGACTTTATCAGTCTTGCTTTTAAGAAAATCGGCAGAGTAATCAAATATTGAGGCATCGCATTTCACGTTCATTGAAACATATCTCTCGATAAATGTTTCAACATCGTCTTTATTTATTTCATGGTTCTGAAAATGCTTACCAAGTTCGAACCGGATATTAAATGCGATATTTTCCAGGTCATCGTATAGTCTGTCACCTAACCTTTTTCGGATTCTACCTTTAAAGTTTGGATGGGTTAAATACAACCTATAATAATTGCCTTCTTGCTGCAATTTTAACTCGAACGGTTTGATTGTTTGCTTGTCCATATTTTTATCGTCAAATAGTAAATAATTACCATATTATACGATAAAAATAGTAAATTGTTACAGTTTGGGGCAGGTAAATTACTATAAAATCACAATAAATCCAATCGCATTACTATATATATTAAGCACATGAGTAATATATGACCATATATTAGTAATAAAATAGTAACGTATTACTGTCCGCCACCGACCTCAACCAATCCCTGGCACACAGTGCCCGGGATTTTTTGAAGGGTCCCCCCGAACCGGATCATAAAATAATCCGCCCTAAACCTCATTAAAATCATATTAAATTGCTGGTATTGCATTTTTCTTTTTATAAATTCGCTTTTAATAAATTTGGTTTATCTTTGAGAAAGTAAACTGGTTCAGGCACTTATTTAAGTACTCATCGTTTATGAGAAGAAAAACTCGGGTTAACTTGTCAATCTCAATTATCATTCTGGGTCTGATAAATTTCGCTTGTAAAAAAGATTCCACAACCGATAACTATTATACAACCGATAACTATTATATAATAACAGGTATTGTTACTGATCAGGTTACCGGCAAACCTGTATCTGGTGCAAATGTTTACTATGGATACAGACCATGGGGTGAATTTTATGCAAAGGTGGGGACACTTGGAGATCCTGTTGTATCCGGAACGGATGGGAGCTATCAAATTTCGATATTAAAATCCATTTGTGATCAAACGATCGCTATTGGACAGCCATTATATAAAGGACAACTTCTTTATGCAACATGCGATGGTTACGTGGGGAGCGATATAATACCATCAGATGGGGGCGAGATAAAAATGTACCACCCGGCAGAAGTGCACTTACATGCTAAAAATGACACTATAAATAATAATATAGATTGTACAAAAATGTGGATTGAGGGAAGAAATCGTAACTTATGGGGTTATCCCGGGTTTATTGGATCTGTAACGCAGGGAGTGTTTGCCAATTATTCAAAAATATTTTTTGGGAGAGATTTTGATACAATATTCGTTGTAAAGCAATTATGGGGCAACCTCGATTACGATGTTAATGGTGGGAATAGTGTTATCGAGGGGCCCCGGAATTTCAGTTATAAATTGACTCCCATTCCAGATTCAATTACTCATTTAGATATATTATTCTGAGACGTTAAATGTATATTATGATGAATGAATTTAGTTGAAACAATTTGACAATCTAAACTCCAAATAGATGAAAAGAAACATTATTTTACAGTTTTTAATACTCTTCATCATCATTATTTCCTTAAGTACAGCTTGCAAAAAGGATGAACAAAAAGCTGATGAAGCTTTAACCAGTAGTACTTTATATGGAAGTTGGGCATTTATTTCCCTGGAATTCAATGGGAAGACTACTTATGGTTGCGATTCGATGCTGAATAAGAATTATGATTTTGTTACCCTGGACTTTTATGGTGTAAAATATAACTTTTGGAGTGGAAAATCAGTTATGACACTGAATGCCTCTTGTCTTGATATTAGTGAAGCACAATGGCAGAAGGATTATACATTTACATTTGTTGATAGTGTGATTAATTGTAATGACGAATGGAAATTTAAATTACTTAATATTAGTCCCTTTGAATTTGTTAATAGCATCACTAATGCAAATGTTCAATCGATAAAAATGGCAGTGAAACTAATATATTCATCAATCCCTGATGTACCTCTGAATGGGACCTATACTTTAGGGAGATTCGATTTATAATCTGCTACATACATATATTTACCAATATCTTTTTCCGGAAAAATGGGTGAAAGGTTTCTTATACCGGTTCTAAATATTTCACAGGCTTGTTAGTCTTCAATGCATAGTCAATCTCACTTCGGGTCGATGAACCAATGTATCCTTTCACGTTTATAACAAAGATCTCATCTGCCAGATCAATTTTTCGTTTGTGCATATCATCCAGCATAATTTTTGTCTTTTCGAGCCATACTTCTTCGTCACCTCCATGACCGAAAAGCCCGACACTTATAACAATATTACCTTCGAGTGTTAACCGTTTCTGCTCTGAGATGAATTCATCTTTAAATTTTGTACTTCCGCAGAGCGTGATAATCTTATACTTTCCAATCATTACGTTTTTTTTAGAATGAGTTGTTTTAATGGAGATAAAGTTATTATAAATAGGCATGTATAGAGTTCCAGATCTGAAAGTATTTTTAAGATTAATGTGTGAATGATGTAACTTATTCCTGAAAAAGTGTAACACCTCATGGATTAAGCAGGTATATCTTTGTATAATATTTCAAAGTTACTTCCTATTGAGTAGATATACAACTATTAATTCTACTTTGACAGATTATGTATACTTTTGATTTTCAGCTTTTTTTGCCCCGTCCCTAAAGGGCGAAAAGCTGAAAAATCAACATGTTCCCTTTAGGGATTCAGGGCAAAAACATGTTGATTTTGAAATCTGTCAAAGTAGAATTAATAGTTGTATATCGACTCAATAGGAAGTAACTTTGA
>JANXXP010000107.1 GCA_025350595.1 Bacteroidota bacterium | reverse complement strand
GCTTCTCCTTGCTCCCGCTCAGCTATGGTGACGTTTCATGAGAACGTACGGAGGGCGACGCCACCCGTGTCACAGTTGCGTCATCGCGGAAAAAGTTCCACAACAACAAGAAAAAGACTTAGTATAACATTTGCATCTCATATTAATAATGCTGTAAAATCAGGTAAACTGTTATATCGTGATGCATATAAACTTACAAGTTTAAAAGGCGACACCTTTCAGAAATTTTTTAATGAAGGATATTAACGGAGATGAGTATTTATATCGCCGATAGTAATTTTTTTATTCAGGCTCATCGAGTTAGTTATCCTTTAGACGTTGCCTTCAGTTTTTGGAATAAAGTAAAACAATTGGCGAACTCCGGTAAAATCATAAGCATTGATAAAGTTAAAGATGAGCTTTTTGATAAAAATGACGCATTGGAAGAATGGTGCATTCTTAATTTACCGGATGATTTCTTCAAAGACACTTCAACAGAAATGGTTGCTTATAGTAAGGTAATTAATTGGGCCGTTTCGAAAAGCGGCCACTTCCTCCCAAATGCAATAAATGAATTTCTAGATTCAAATGAAGCAGACGCATTTATTGTAGCATATGCACTCGCTGATTCAAGCAATAGGATAGTTGTAACTCAGGAAATAAGTGAACCATATAGAAAGAATAAAGTAAAAATACCTGAAGCATGCAATGGACTAAATGTCCAACACGTAAATATGATGGATATGTTTAGACAATTAGGTGAAACATTTTAGAGTTGTTGTTTTTGCAAGCACATTGCCAAAGCCGCACCTCCCTTCACACAAACCACTGCTTTGTCAAAGAGCTTGCAAAATTGAAATGCAGAATTTTAAAATTTTTCTCCGTCCCTCCAAAGTAATAAAGCTTTCTGTAACATGACAATTTGAGAGTCAACACGGGACTTTTAAAGTCTTTTCATAACGAGACAATTTAGTGGTACCGAGACAGAAATAACAGCCTGCCTATAACACGGACGGTTGGGGTAATAAACTTGTCACAATTTTTGCGCGCCACCTTGACAATTTTATCATGACAAAAAGCTTTTCTTCCGTTTACCACATTCGTAAAACCGGCTCTGGACAGTTCCAACAACTGGGACAAATTTATCTTTCGCCGGGTCCCGATAGCTATCGGGAGGCAAAAATTGCGCCATGGTGTCTTGCACGCCGGGACAGTTTTTCGGCTAAAGTACCAGGACTCGTATCGGCGGACGGCGCCACCAACGCTTACTGCCCATACCAGCGGGCCGTTAGCGGTCAGGTTTACGCAATTCAACACATATTACTAATTGATTTAAAACAGCTTAATTCAATCCGTTATGAAATTCTTTAACCTTTTATGGATTCTATTAATTTTTAGCCCGTCAAAATTACCTTGTCAAAAAATTGATAGCGTTAATTGCTTTATCCAAGTTCAAGATTTGTGGGATTTGGACCTTAATCGTGCAACAATAAAAGCTGATTTCTACTTAGATCTCGAATATAAAAATTTCGCCAATAAAGAGATTAATTTTCTTAATGGATCGATAATTAAAGTCGATACTGTTATAAATAATGACTCTCTAAAAACATTGATTTTAAGAGTTACTGCTGAGCTAAGGACTCATTTTGATTATTATAGGTTTCCTCTTGATAGCCAAAAAATTATTATAAAGATTGAGCCTTATCAATATTTAGATCAAATGATACTTTATACTATTCCTGACCAGAACATTCTTGTCGATACAATTCATTTAAACGGATGGATTGTAACTGGAGTTAAAGGTGTCAGCAAAGTCAACAAATATCATGTTAATGAAAAAACTGGACCTAAAGAATATCAATATTCTGCTTTAAGTTTTGAAATCCCTATTCTACGAGAAAATAGACTGGCTTACTTTTTAAAATCTTTTATCCCGTGTCTAATTTCAATCTTTATAATATATATTGGATTTATTTTATATCATGACCAACTTGACATGCGAATTAATCTCTCAGTAGGAAGCCTTTTTGTCGTTATTTCAAATTTCATCGTCACGCAAAGATCTTTACCTAATGTTTCCGAATTTACCCTGATCGAAAAAATTAATTTAGGAAGTCTGATAATTGTTTTTCTGACAATTTTCTTTTTTGCAGCTAGCTATAGGTTAAAGGACAAATTTTCACCTAAGAATTGGGCTCTCCTTAATCGATGGTATATAATCTTGACTGTAACGCTTTTTTCATCAATGCTCTTAGTACTTCTGATATAATACTCAAGTTATTTGCGAAATATATTCCATTTCAACCCAAACCGCTACCCGGACGGTTTAATTAAGTGCCTTCTGCAGCCCTGACAATGCCGTTATCAGCTACATAAGTCTAAGCTCATAACTTCAAGTTACTTATTAAATTTCGTGTACCCGGACTCATCCTGATACCGAGACAAAGTCAGTAGGGCTGCTCTCCTTCGCCTTTGGCTACGGAGAACAAAGCAGGCCGACGCTCAGTTGGCAGCGTTTTTTGCTCTCCGTTTGCATTAGGATAAATATTGATATTCATTTCATTTTAAGATGCAGTAATGATTTACAATTAGTTATATTCAACTTTAGAGTTATAATTTAAACTAATTACTTTTACAGTCGTTGTTAAAATCCGGTCTGGTCCTGATTTTAGAAATAGATATGAATATAAGACTATTTTCAATTGGGGATATACATGGATGTTTTAATACATTCCAAACTTTGTTAGAACAAAAAATTCATATCAAAGAGGGCGATAAGATTATTCTACTCGGCGACTACATTGACAGAGGAATTCAAAGCAAAGAAGTTATCGATTATATAATTGACCTTCAGGCGAAAGGGTTTGACATTGTTACACTCCTTGGGAATCATGAAGCAATGTTACTTGATGCTTATAATAATGAAGAACAATCTTCAAAATGGATTCAAAATGGAGGTTCTGAGACACTTAAGAGTTTTGATATAACCACTTTGAAAGATATTGAACCAAAGTACATTGAATTCTTCAAAGGATTATCTAATTATTTTGCTTTTGAGGAATATCTTTTTGTTCATGCTGGATTTAATGATTCCGATATCAATCCTTTTGCTGATAAGTATTCCATGATTTGGCTATGTAAGCAGACATATGATAATCCATTGCTTATGAACAAGATTATTATTCATGGACATCGACCTATTAGAGTTGATGTTTGTAAAGAAATAGTTCAAAGTAATAAGAAAGTGATTAATCTCGATACTGGTTGTGTTTATTCAAATATGTTTGGATATGGAACTCTTACAGCAATTGAACTAAATACTAGATCTTTATATTTTGCTTGAGTTAATTTAAGTACTATATTTGCAATTCGCGAATCGCGAATTAATAATGATGATATGAAGAAACATAATGGAATGCGCCCACAAGATATTGTAGTGTTGCTGAAAATAATATCAATGCAGAATCAGGAATGGCGTAACATAGATATTGCTAATGCACTTAATTTAAGTCCGTCCGAGGTATCTGAAGCTTTGAATAGAAGTAAAATTGCCAAACTAATTGATGGTAAAAAGAAAAGTGTTAATCCTAATTCATTTAAAGAGTTCTTAATTTATGGATTAAAGTATGTATTTCCAGTTGAACCAGGTGCAATTGTTAGAGGAATACCAACAGCACATTCTGCACCTCCAATTAGTGAGAATATTTCTCAAGGTGGAGATGTATATGTTTGGCCCTATGCAAAGGGAACAAAAAGAGGTCAGGCAATAGAACCTCTATATAAGACCATACCTGAGGTTGCCCAAAAAGACAAATCTTTCTATGAATTACTTGCTATTACTGACACTCTTAGAGTTGGCCGGACAAGAGAAATTAAAATTGCTATAGAAGAATTAGAAAAAAGAATGAAATATGCCAACCGATAATATTGAAATGCTACAAACTGTAGCAGATGGTTTGAAAGAATTAAAGAGCGATATAGTATTTGTGGGAGGTGCTGTAGCAGAATTATATGCAGACGATCCTGCTTCCTCAGATATCCGGCCCACACAAGATGTCGACTGCACGATTGAATTAAGTTCATATAAGGAGCATACAGAACTAGAAGAAGATTTAAGGGCAAAAGGATTTGCAAATGATACATCTCGTGGTGCTCCAAGATGTAGATGGATTTATCAGGAAATTAAAGTCGATGTTATGCCAACAGGAGAGAATGTCCATGGCTTTGACAACAGGTGGTATCAAGGTGGCGTTGAAAATAAAATATCTAAAACACTACCTGATGGAATTGAAATAAATGTGTTTCCTCCTTCTTACTATTTAGCTTCAAAGTTTGAAGCTCATAATGATCGTGGAGGAAATGATTTAAGGCAAAGTCATGATTTTGAAGACATTATTTATATCCTTGACAATTGTACCAGGGTATTAGAAGACATTATAAATGCACCTGAGGATGTTAAAAACTATTTAAAGTCACAATGCGAAAGGTTGTTTGCAAATGATGGTCTTTCTGAGGGAATTGAGAGTGCTTTACCATATGGATCAGATTCAGATAGAGTCGAAATTATTGAAGATTTAATACTACAGATTGCTAGTCTTGACTGACATGTTTAAGCAGTCACACACATTGCCAAGCCGCACAAGCCAACCTTATCACCAAAGCTTGGCAAAGAGTGTGCCTGCGACCCCATTTGACTTTCAAAATTTTTCTTCCTCGCGCCCATGTAAGAGAACGATCTGTAACATGACAATTCCATGGACATCAAGGACTAAAAAATCATATCGAGACAATTTTCTGGCACCGAGACAGGAATAAAAGCCTGCCTATAATAAAGAGGACTTCATGTGGCATGCAATGCCGAGCATGAAGTCTCACGTTGCACTACATCCGGGCACCTGACCTTTTTCTATGCACTTACCACAGTTTTTCGTGATCCTTAAGAAGCCTGATTTAAAGACCCTTAGAGTGGTTTTTCGATTATATCCCGATGATTTTATTTCAT
>JANXXP010000105.1 GCA_025350595.1 Bacteroidota bacterium | reverse complement strand
TAGCTCTCGGTACCGTTTTTACAATTTTTATTATTAGTTCCAGTTACAACCAGATTGTAAAGCTGTTTCCTCACGGAGGCGGCGGTTATCTTGTTGGCAGCAAACTTTTGTCGCCTACTGTGGGTATGATATCAGGGTGCGCCCTGATAATAGACTACGTTCTTACTATAACTCTTTCAGTATCAAGTGGCGCCGATGCATTATTTAGTTTCTTTCCGGTTGAATGGCAACCCTATAAGCTTACCTTTGCTTTATTCGGAGTTAGTTTCCTTATACTTCTAAATCTAAGAGGAGTTAAAGAATCTGTCGTCTCTCTTACTCCTATATTTATTGTTTTCATAAGTACCCATGTTATAGCTATATTATATGGTATTTTCATTCACGCTTCTAATTTTTCAGCTGTTGCAAGTCAGACAACTCATGAAGTAAATTCCACTGTATCTCAATTTGGTTTTTTTGCCACCTTTTTTATAATCCTCCGGGCTTATAGTATGGGTGCAGGTACCTTTACCGGAATAGAAGCTGTAAGTAATGGTATGCCAATCCTGCGTGAACCTAAGGTTGCAACTGCACGCAAGACTATGATGCTGATGGCTCTGTCTCTCTCGTTTATGGTTCTGGGACTGATGATATGTTATATGCTTTTTAATGTGCAACTTGATACACATAAAACCTTAAATGCTGTTTTGCTTGAGAATCTGACAGCCGGATGGAGTTATTTCTGGTCAAGAAGTTTTGTGCTGATTACATTGATCTCAGAAGCTGCTTTATTATTGGTTGCTGCTCAAACCGGATTCATTGATGGTCCCAGGATTATGGCAAATATGGCTATTGATCATTGGTTTCCTAAAAGATTTGCCTCTCTCAGCGATCGTCTTGTATCCATGAATGGGGTTTTATTAATGGGACTTGCTTCAATTATCCTAATGGTAATATCAAAAGGTTCGGTTGCTCTGCTTGTTGTTTTATATAGTATCAATGTGTTTATTACATTTTCTATTTCTCAGTTGGGAATGGTGAAGCATTGGTTTACTACAAGAGGAAAACAAACGCATTGGAGGCGGAAACTGATTTTAAACACGATTGGATTAGTTCTCACAACATTTATTCTTTGTTCTGTAATAATATTAAAATTTAGCGAAGGCGGATGGGTAACATTACTGATAACCGGAGTTCTTATTGTGCTGGCAATTAACATAAAACGACACTATTTTCAGATTGCACTTAAACTTCAAAAACTCAGATTAAATGCATACCAGGAAATTGAAAAATTAATAGGGCAACGTCCTTGTGATGAAAAGCAGCATAATAAAATCGCATTTAACAAAGAGGGTAAAACTGCAATAATATTAGTCAGTGGTTTCGGAGGGACAGGATTGTACTCTTTTTTAAAAATACTTGAAAATTTCAAAGGTGTTTACAGCAATATTGTCTTTATCAGGGTAGGAATCCTCAATTCCAAAATTTACAGAGGGTCTGAAGAATTGAAACAATTTAAGATTCAGGTAAAGGAAGACGGAAAGAAATATGTGAGGATCGCAAATCAGTTCGGGTTATACGGAAAAAGTATGTGGACTATAGGAACTGATCCGGTTATTGAAGTATACAGGATTGTAAAAAGAATAAGACCCAGATTAGCAGGAGCTGCTTTGTTTGGTGGACAGTTGGTATTTTCAAAAACATATTTCCTGTCTCAATTATTACATAACCACACCATTTTTTCTATTCAGAAGAGATTCTTTAAATTCGGAATTCCTATTGTTATTTTTCCAATTAAGGTTGAATAAGCAAGGGCATACTTATAAAAAATTTATAGATTGAATGTTTATTTTTATATAAACATTATAAAATCCGGAACAATTTTGTATCGTAATATTTAAACGATATGAAAACACAAAATTCATTCTCAATTCTATCACTCTTAATTGTCCCCGTCAATTCCGGTACAACAGGTTCAAACAGTCCTGTGAGTTATCTTATAGGTGGAATTATAGCTCTGCTTATTCTGGGTTATTTGATATACACTTTAATGCGACCTGAAAAATTTTAAAATTACAAAATATGAATGAAGCTATTCAATTGATACTATTCCTGGGTTTACTGGCAGTCCTGTCGCCCTTACTGGGCAAATTCATGGCTAAAGTATTCATGGGTGAAAAGCATATGATGAAGCCGGTGTTGGGCTGGCTTGAAAAACTTGTTTACCGGTTATCCGGCATCAAAAGTGTTGAAGAAATGAACTGGAAGACCTATTTGTATGCAGTTCTTCTTTTCAATCTCTTTGGCTTTGTGTTTTTATTTGTTTTACAAATGCTGCAGTCTTATCTGCCTCTTAATACCGAAAAACTTCCAAACGTTTCATGGCACCTTTCATTTAATACTGCAATGAGCTTCACGACCAATACAAACTGGCAGTCATATAGTGGTGAAAATACCCTGAGTTATCTGGTCCAGATGTTGGGGTTGACTGTTCAGAATTTTGTAAGTGCAGCCACAGGTATTGCTGTTGTTCTGGCCCTTATACGCGGTTTGACAAGGAAAACTACAGACGCTTTGGGTAATTTTTGGACTGATATGACCAGAGGTGTGCTTTATGTATTATTGCCGCTCTCAATTCTACTCACAATCGCGTTGGTAAGTCAGGGAGCTGTACAAACGTTTTCGCATTATGTCAAAGCAACTACTTTACAGGGACCGGAGCAGGTTATTCCTTTAGGACCGGCTGCATCTCAGATTGCGATCAAACAACTTGGAACAAACGGAGGCGGATTTTTTAATGCAAACAGCGCACATCCATTTGAAAATCCAACACCTTTTTCCAACTTCCTTGAATTGTTTTCAATAATTATCATTTCAGCGGGTCTTGTATTTACTTTTGGTCATTATATGAAATCTAAACGTCAGGCACGTGCTATATTTATTACAATGTTTGCCCTCTTTGCACTTGGTCTGGCAATTTCACTCTGGGCCGAATATGGTCATAACAATATGTTAAATGTTTCAGGTTCCATGGAGGGAAAAGAGGCCCGTTTCGGAGTGATGAACAGTGTCCTGTGGTCAGTTACAACAACAGTTACCTCGAATGGTTCTGTGAATGCCATGCATGATTCTTTGTCTCCAATATCAGGTATGATAGCCATGTTCAACCTGATGCTGGGTGAAATTATTTTTGGAGGTGTTGGATCCGGATTATATGGAATAATCATTTTTATAATACTTACCGTTTTTATTGCAGGACTTATGGTTGGCCGGACTCCGGAGTACCTGGGAAAGAAAATCGAAGCTTTTGAGATGAAGATGACTATACTGGCAGTTTTAGCTCCGGCTATTGTCATTAAAATATTTTCGGCTATTGCATGTTCCGTACCTGCCGGATTGTCAAGTCTGAATAATGCAGGACCACATGGTCTTTCTGAAATACTATATGCATTCAGTTCCGCTGCCGGAAATAATGGAAGTGCTTTTGGGGGATTAAATGCAAACACTGTTTTTTATAACCTAATGATCGGATTTGGAATGCTGATTGGTCGATTTGGAATAATAGTTCCGGTAATGGCAATTGCAGGGAGTATGGCTGAGAAAAAGATAACTCCTGTTTCATCAGGTACTTTCAGAACAGATAACTGGTTGTTTGTGATGTTACTGATTGGCGTAATTCTTATAGTTGGAGGTCTGACCTTTTTTCCTGCTCTGGCGCTAGGCCCAATTGTTGAACATTTCTTAATGAATTTAGGTATTGGCTTTTAATTTCACAGATATAATAGTATGGAAAAACGAAATATTCGCCTGTTTAGCAGGGACATAGCAATACAGGCATTTAAAGATTCATTTGTTAAACTGAATCCTGCTCTTTTGGTTAAAAACCCGGTTATCTTCATTGTTGGCATTGGAGCACTTCTGACAACCATAGTTGTATTTGGTGATATTTATAGCGGCAATTTTTCAAATTTTAACTTTCAGATAACGCTGTGGCTCTGGTTTACTATTTTGTTTGCCAATTTTGCAGAAGCAGTTGCTGAAGGAAGAGGTAAGGCTCAGGCAGATAGTTTGCGTAAAAGCCGAATACTTACAAAAGCACGAAAGCTGCTTAATAATAAAGAAGAATTTGTATTAGCTACCGATTTGAGAAAAGGAGATATTGTCATATGTGACACAGGTGATATTATCCCTGCTGATGGAGACGTAATCGAAGGAATTGCCAGTGTTGATGAATCAGCTATTACAGGTGAATCAGCGCCGGTAATACGAGAAAGTGGTGGTGACCGATGTGCAGTAACAGGGGGAACAAAAGTGATCAGCGACAGGATTATAATCAAAGTAACATCCGAACCCGGTTTTACATTTCTTGATCGCATAATTGCTATGGTAGAAGGGGCAAAACGTCAGAAAACGCCTAATGAAATTGCTTTGATTATCCTCTTATCAGGTCTAACTATTATTTTCCTTTTAGTGGTTGTTTCTTTACCTGCTTACTTTGGCTATAGTCTGAAAGCATCGGGTATATCAGCCAGTCACAATCTTACACTGCCTGTTTTGATTTCACTTCTTGTATGCCTTATCCCGACAACTATAGGTGGTTTGCTTAGTGCAATCGGTATTAGCGGAATGGACAGGCTGCTGCGCAAGAATGTTATAGCCACCAGCGGCAGAGCTATAGAAGCTGCAGGAGATACTGATGTTTTACTGCTTGACAAAACCGGGACAATTACGCTTGGAAACCGAATGGCAATAGAGTTTCTTCCGGCTGAAGGCATTTCTGTTGAACAGTTAGCTGATGCTGCTCAATTGGCTTCACTTGCCGATGAAACACCTGAAGGCCGATCGGTTGTCGTTCTGGCGAAAGAACAGTTTAATATCAGAGCCAGAGAAATGCAGACTCTTGATACTGTATTTATCCCATTTACAGCTCAGACCAGTATGAGTGGAATCGATCTAAAGAATCAGGATGGTCAGATACGCAGGATAAGAAAAGGCTCTGCTGCCGCAATCAGAAAATTCATTGAAAACAATGATGGATTTTTTCCTGAAAATGTGGGAGAAATCGTATCCGTTATATCACGACTGGGTGCTACTCCATTGGTAGTCGCAGAAAATAACCAGGTTCTGGGTGTGATCCACCTTAAAGATATAGTGAAAGGAGGTATTAAACAACGTTTTGCACAGCTGCGGCTCATGGGTATCCGGACAATTATGATCACTGGCGACAACTTTCAAACAGCAGCTGCTATTGCTGCTGAAGCAGGAGTGGATGATTTTCTTGCTGAAGCCAAACCTGAAGACAAACTCCAGCGGATCAGGGAAGAACAAGCCAACGGTCATCTTGTCGGAATGATTGGAGATGGTACCAATGATGCCCCGGCTCTTGCTCAGGCCGATGTAGGTCTGGCAATGAATACAGGGACCCAGGCTGCCAGGGAAGCTGGTAATATGGTTGATCTCGACAGTAATCCTACAAAGCTCATTGAGGTAGTTGAGACAGGTAAACAGTTGTTGATGACTCGCGGAGCTTTGACTACATTCAGTATAGCCAACGATGTAGCTAAATATTTTGCTATAATTCCTGCAATAGCAATTTTACTTTATACTACACCTTCCGGTGTTTCTCCTTTAAATGCCCTCAATATCATGAAACTTACCTCTCCGGAAAGTGCGATTTTAAGTGCTGTTATTTTCAATGCATTAATTATTGTGGCCCTTATTCCTCTCGCTTTGAAAGGCGTGAAATACCGGCCAATTTCAGCCAACCGGGTGCTTGCATTGAACATTCTTATTTACGGTTTCGGAGGAATATTAATCCCCTTTATTGGGATCAAGCTGATTGATATGCTTTTAGTCTCAATAAACATGATCTAAATATCAGAACAATTAATAGTTTTAATTAGATTATTATGAAAACACAAACAGTTATAGCTTTAAAATTCTTACTTGTAATGACAATTCTGTGCGGGATCGTATATCCACTTTTAATGACCGGCGTAGCACAGTTATCCTTTCCATCGAAAGCAAATGGGAGCCTGATAAAGAAGGATGGTAAGATTATCGGATCTGAGCTTATTGGTCAAAAGTTTGATAGTACAATCTATTTCTGGTCCAGACCCTCTGCCATTGGATATAACCCAATTCCTTCAGGAGCGTCAAACTATGGACCTACAAGTGATACCTTAAGAAAACTGGTTGAGGCACGTCGTCAGTTATTTGCAAAAATGAATTCAATTGAGAACGTATTGTCCATTCCGAAAGAAATGATTTTTACGTCAGGAAGTGGACTCGATCCGCATATCTCTCCTGAGGCAGCTTTGATGCAAGTCGGGCGCATATCCCTGGCAAGACATTTCGACAAAAATCAACAGGAAAAGCTACTCGAAAAAGTAAAGGAAATGACTGAGGCGCCTCAGTTTTTATTTCTTGGTGAACAACGTATTAATGTATTACTATTAAATTTTGCACTTGATAAAATGTAAGATAAAATTCTAACAAAAAGTAAACTATATCATTATGAGACATTCAATCAGAACCAGATTTACCTTAGGAATGATTTTCTTGTTTATAATCATATCCGTCTTGGCAGTTTTTTCAGGTTACTACCTTAATAAACTGTCTGATAAAACAAGTGCTATTCTAAAGGAGAATTTTTTGTCAGTAGTTTATGCGCGGGAAATGTCGGAAGGCATCATGAATATAAACCATGAACTTACTACCAGCTATTTAACTAATGTAAATTCAGATAGTTCTAAAATTGCAAATGAGCTAAGCTTAATAAATAAATCGCTTATTTCAGAGAAAAATAATATAACTGAGCCTGGAGAAGATAAACTCGTTTCGGGAATTGAGACGGCTTATTTTGAATACAGAGATTCTGTATTGGAGATTCTGAAATCGCCAAAATCAGCTAAGGATATGATATATCTTCAGAATAAATCCGGACTTCTTTACCAGCAATTACTAATTTTGTCAGAGATGAACGGTAAAGCCCTTGAAGTTAAAACGGATGATGCCAAGGCTTCATCTCAAAGTGCTCTGACAAAGATGACTATACTGGCTACCTTATGTTTTTTAATTGGTATGAGTTTCACTTTTAGTTTTGCATCATATTTTAACAGACGCTTTTTTCAGCTTTACTATGGTCTGAAGGAAGTTGTTTCAAGTAATTTCAATCAACGTCTGTTATTAGACGGAAATGATGAATTCTCTGAAATATCGTTGGTTGTTAATGAAATGGCTGACAAATTAAAGAATAACAAGCAAAAAATGTCTGTAACTTTACAAAAAGATTTAGAGAAGGATATAAATTCTGCAGATGTGCAGGATCTGAAAAAGATGCTGTTCAATATAAAATGTATGGAAGAACAGGCAAAAGTGCTTCTTTCAAAAATAGAAAACAGATAAAACATTATGGACTTCGCGGAGAACCGACCTGATCCGGATGAACTTTTAGCTTCTTTGAAATTTGAGGAAGAAAAAAGTAAACGTGGAAAGCTTAAAATCTTCTTCGGGATGTGTGCCGGTGTAGGTAAAACATACACTATGCTTCAAATAGCGCATGCAGAGAAGTTAAAAGGACATGATATAATAATCGGTTACATTGAAACTCACAATCGAAAGGAGACTACCGACCTTACAGTGGGCCTTGAAATAATTCCACGCAGAACATATCAGTACAAGTCTACAACAGTTCAGGAAATGGATTTGGATGCAATAATTGCACGAAAACCCAGTACTGTATTGGTTGATGAACTGGCACATACAAATGCCCCTGGCAGCAGACATACCAAAAGGTTTCAGGATGTTTTGGAAATTCTGGATAATGGAATAAACGTTTTTACCACAGTTAACGTTCAGCATCTCGAAAGCAGGTCAGATACTGTTGCTCAGATAACCGGCATCATAGTAAGGGAAACACTTCCGGATGAAATTTTTGAAAATGCTGATGACATTGAGGTTATTGACCTTACACCTGATGAACTACTGCAACGACTCTCGGATGGCAAAGTATATACACCGGAAAGATCAAGAGAAGCTATTGAAAGTTTTTTCCGAAAAGGGAACATTACAGCTTTGCGCGAAATGGCGCTGCGAATAGTAGCCGACAGGGTTGACAGGCAGCTGCATGAATACATGCAACTTAAGCGTATAAAAGGTCCATGGAAGTCTGGTTTGCATTTGTTAGTCGCTGTTAGTCATACCCAGCAGTCATCTAAATTATTACGGTGGGCTAAGAATCTATCATACACAATGGGTTCTGATCTTCAGGCTGTATATGTAGAAACGTCATTCAAGCTTAGTGCGAAAGAAAGTGAACAACTAAACAAGAATATTAGTCTTGCCAGACAATTGGGTATAAAATTCCGCTTTGTCACCAATAATGATATGGTTAAAGCAATCGTGGATTTTGCCCAAAAAGAAAATATCACACATATAATTATAGGTAAACCCAAGGTACGTAATCTGCTGACCCTTTTGAGGCTTGGAAACTTTGTTAACAGGCTTATCAGATATAGCGGGAATATAGATGTTTATATTTTAGGCTCCGATAATCAGTCAAAAGATAAGTTTAGGGAAAAAGTTTCTTTACCATCTTTTACCTCAGGTTTACAGCAATATTTTATTGCTTCAATTGTAGTTATCATTACTGCAGTTCTTTGTTTTTTTATTAAAGATTTTATCGGCTATCAGGTTGTGTCATTCGGTTTATTGTTTGTTGTTTCTACTCTTGCGTTTTTCTTCGGTACAGGTCCAATATTATTGTCTGCAACATTAAGTGCACTTATCTGGGATTTCTTTTTTATACCTCCTCCATATACTCTTCATGTAGATAAGCCTGAAGATATGCTGATGCTTATAATGTTTTTTATAATTGCGCTGCTAAGCGGAGTGCTGACATCCAGGATAAGACGACAGGAGATGAAGATCAGAGTACGTGAGGAGCGAACTAATGCTCTCTATCAGCTTACACGGGAACTTTCCACTGCTACAGGTATCGAAGAGGTTATTATTATCGCTAAAAACGACATTAAAAAATATTTTGATCTTAAATGCCGGATTATACTTAAAAATGACAATAACCAGCTTGATTATTCCAGTAATGATGACTCTGGTATCACCCTCTCAAGAAATGATATGAGCGTAGCTGCCTGGACATTTCAGCACTCTTCTAAAGCTGGAAAACATACCGATACATTACCTTCTGGTAATCTTACCTTTTACCCCTTGAAAGGAAATCAGATGAATTTAGGAGTTATTGCCATACAACATCCAAACGTATTCACTCAGGGCGAGGAGCAGTTCTGGGACGCGTTTATTTCCCAAATATCGGGAAAGTTTGAGCGTGAATACCTGCGGAATATGGCAAAACAGGCTTATTTCCTGAATGAATCAGACAAACTATATAAAACATTATTTAATTCCATATCGCACGAACTTCGAATTCCTGTCGCCACAATTATGGGGGCTTCAGATTCACTTCTTTCTTCTAATCATCCCCAGGAAGTTCAAAATGAACTTTCTCATGAAATTCTAAAAGCTTCAAAACGATTGAACCGTCTTATCGAAAACCTTCTTAATATGTCCAGACTTGAAAGTGGCCATATAAAACCCAGACTTGACTGGTGCGATATTCATGATCTTATAAATAAAGTCACTGAAGGTCTTCAGGATGAATTAAAGTCATTTCGTTTGCACGTAGTTATCCCTGATGATATGCCTTTTGTAAAGATTGACTTCGGACTTATGGAGCAGGTACTTTACAATCTGATTTATAATGCTACCCAATACGCTTCGGCTTCAACAAATTTAAGAGTTAAAGCATTTTATGACAATGGAATAATGACCTTACAGGTTATGGACAGAGGTCCGGGTTTTCCTCCTAAAGAAATTTCACTTATCTTTAATAAATTTTACAGAGTGGAAGGGTCAAAAGCCGGTGGTACAGGATTGGGTCTCTCAATTGCAAAAGGATTTATTGAAGCTCATAACGGGACTATTGCTGTTGCGAACAGACAAAACGGTGGTGCCATATTCACAATTAAAATACCAACTGATATCCCGGTTGTAGATATTAGAGGATAACAAAAATTATTTCATGAATTTAGCGGAAACTATATTGATTATTGATGATGAGGTACAGATCAGGCGTTTGCTTGAGATCACCCTTGCATCAAATGGATATAAGATTTCTGAGGCGTCGACTGGAAAAGAAGGTCTTATTGCGGCTGCAACCAATCACCCAGCACTGATAATTCTTGATTTGGGATTACCTGATATCGATGGTATTGAAATGCTAAAAAAATTAAGAGAATGGTATCCTAAACCAATTATTGTACTTTCAGTCAGAAGTTCAGAGGAAGATATTATCCAGGCGCTTGATAATGGGGCGAACGACTTTCTTACAAAACCGTTCAGAACCGGCGAACTTCTTGCCCGTATTCGAGTAGCAATCAGACAGAATATGAGTAGTGAAGATAATCCTAATCTTACTTTTGGTTTTTTGTCCATTGACCTTGTTAATCATGTTGCGCGGAAAAATAACGAAATACTGAAACTTACTTCAACGGAGTTTGCTTTATTGGCTCTTCTTGCAAAAAATTCCGGAAGAGTTCTTACTCATCAAAGCATTTTAAAAGAAATATGGGGATACGGATATGTTGGTCAGACTCAATATTTAAGAGTTTTTGTTGCACAGCTTCGTAAGAAAATCGAAGATGATCCTGCTAAGCCAAAGTTGTTGATAACTGAATCAGGTATCGGATACAGATTTCATGAATAGTATGGACAACAGTACATACTTATCTTAATCGCAAAGGTCGCAAAAGTCAATTCGTGAAAACGCTTACTTTACGAACTATGTAAGTCTTTGTGAGCTTTGGGGTTAATGGATTTAATCCTAATGAATTTCTTAGAAATCTATTATCTTTTCAACCCTATTGCTTTTCAGGTACTGCCTCAGAATTACCTGTATATCATGGTTGTCGGCAGAAGGCTTAATACAGTCATGAACAGCACCAAGACCGAAACCCATATCGTTTATATTGAAATAACCATATCCCGAAAATTTGCCATTGACTATTTTCACAGCACATCGCTCTTCATCATTTCTTCCCCGGTCAATTACGAAAAAGTTACGCCTGGTAAAGACAAACTCTTCGACCGCTTTTGCTGCCCTTTCGTTATACTCTTCCTGAGACTCTTTTCCAATGCATGCTCCCTTGCATATCCCAACCTGGTAATGAAAACAGGCTCCTTCAGTTTCATAAAGGCCGGAAAGTTTCTGACATAAAACAAATTTTTCGACAAGAGACCCCAGCTTTGATTTGGCTTTTTCTTTTGAAGTAAATACTGATACAGGAGTTTCATTGTTGTTTATCTGGCCATAACGGTAATTCAAATACCCGTTATTGTCAATGAAACTGAATATTCCCCATTGAAACCCTGATCGTCTTTGTGCCCTGTTGTAGATCGGTTTATTCAACTTAATCTCAGAAGATTCCTTAAGAAGCGCAATCAGTTCACTTCCGGTAGTTTCCCAAAAGATATCAGCTATTATATCGCGCATCTCCATTGACCGGTTAGTAGAATTATTTGAAAGATGAGTATTAACCCTTTGCATCAGATTGCGACTCTTTCCGATATATATCAGATCCCCGTTCTCATTGTAAAAATAATAGATCCCCGGTTCTTCAGGAATACTTTCTATCTTGCTGATATCGAGCTTTGGATGTAACTTTGAAACCCGGGTATTTTTAAGTAAAACTGACTTGCTGCCGCTTATTTCAATATCTTTTGCCATAAGCATTTCAAATAGCTTTACCGTCGCGAAAGCATCGCCTGCAGCCCTGTGCCTTCCGTTAATTGTAATATTCAGATCCCTACAGATATTTCCAAGACTGTAAGATTTGTAACCCGGCATTAGTTTTCTGCTTAGGGCAACTGTATCGAGGATATTTCTTTTAAAATTAAATCCAAGCGATTTAAACTCTTCCCTTATGAATGAATAGTCGAATCTTGCGTTATGAGCAACAAATGTTCTTCCCTCAGTAAATTCAACTATTTTTTTTGCGATATCATAAAAACGGGGTGCATTTTCAACCATCTCATTTGTAATTCCAGTCAGATTAGTGATGAAATAGGGGATGTTCCTTTCAGGGTTAACCAGCGAAACGAATTCACCGGTAATTTGAATCCCATCATGCTGATATATGGCTATCTCAGTGATTTTTTCCATGCGGGCGCTTCCACCGGTAGTTTCAATATCAATAATAGCATACATGAGTTGAAATCTTCTTTGGAATAGAAATACGAATATACTCAGATTTGCGGGCAGAGTGGGTTATAGTTTGTACTTTTGTTCTGAAAAAATTATTTGTTATGTCTGAATGTCACGGGAAAAAATTTATACTTAACGGAGAGACTCAACCTTCTGATTCATTTGATAAGTCGCTGGTTTATGAAGGGGAATCAATTTATGAAGTAATAAGAATTGTAAAAGGAAGCCCTGTTTTTTTTAATGATCACATGGAAAGACTTGCGTCAAGTGTGAAACTTCAGCGCAAAGAATTACTGGCTGATAGCAGCGTTTTGAGAAAAGCAATTATCAGCCTGTTACGATCGCACAAAAAAAAAGAGACCAACCTCAAGATTGTTTTTAATTATAATAATGGTTTTAACAATTATCTGGTATATCTTATTGAATCAATCTATCCTTCTGAAGTACAGTATAAGAAAGGGGTAAAGGGAATCATGTTTTTTGCCGAACGGAAAGATCCTGAATCAAAGGTTATCGATCATAAACTCAGATCCTCAATCTATCATAAACTCATTCAGGAAGGCGCTTATGAAGCTCTTCTGGTAAATGAAAATAACTCTATCACTGAAGGAAGCCGTTCAAATATATTTTTTCTGAAAGGGGAAACTCTGTTTACTGCCCCTGATAACCTGATTCTGAGCGGTATTACCAGGAAGAAAATTCTCGAAATTTGTCAGGAAAACGAAATCAGTGTAGATTTAAGTTGTGTGAAGTCCGAAAACATTATTAAGTACGATTCAGTTTTTATGACGGGTACTTCACCTATGGTTCTTCCTTTTTATTGTATTGATGATAAGGTTTTTAATGTAAATAATCCGGTCATTGATCGTTTACGAAGGTTATATATGGCAAGAGTTGAGGACAGTATCAGTATCTTCAGGCCTGAATAATGACTTAAGGTTGAACAAACTGAAGGATAATTTATTATATTTGCACCTTAATTAATTCAATCCCGTATAGTATGGCAAGTGTTAGAGAACTGAAAAAAGATATTGATTATCTGGTTTTTGAAGTAATTTCCGATTGTTTTGTATTTTCAAGTATTCATCCTGATAATCAGTCTGATGTGCTATCTGCTATTATTACAGACGCTGTTAATTTCAGAAATGATCTAATTGCCAGGGTTAATAATCCTGATGGCAAGGATAATCCTAAAATACTTAAGGCTTATTACAAAATACTTGAGAAAGACCTTATGACTGGCGTTGATAAACTATTTACCAGGCTCAGTGAACTTTCGACGAAGAAAAAGTAAAGTTCCGGTAGACATTTTCTCCACATTTTATACATCTGCCTTTATTATCAAGGTTTAACAGCCTGGTATTGTACCCCGATCTTATAGTTACAGTCTGACCACACTCTGGGCAATATGTGTTTTGTCCGGAATCTGAAACAGTATTTCCCATATACACGTGATTCAGATTCTTCGATGCAATTTCAAAAAGACAGTTTAATGTTTCCTGCGATGTTGTCGGATCATCCCTCTTGTGCATAGGATAGTATTTACTCAGGTGAAGCGGAACATTTTTACCCAGCTCACCTGCCATCCATTCAGACTGTAATTGCATTTCACTTTCCTTATCGTTTTGTCCGGGAATTATCAGAGTAGTGACTTCAAGATGTTTTCCCTCCCTTGCAATCTGTTTCAAACTATTCTTAACCGGCTCAATATCAGATCCTGTGAGCTTTCTGTAAAAATTATTATTAAATGCCTTAAGGTCAATATTAAAAGCATCAATAAATTGAATTATCTCACTCATCGGCTCACTATTTACATACCCATTGCTTACCATAACAGTATATAAACCTTCACTCCTGGCTAATAGAGAGGTATCTCTCATAAATTCAAACCAGATTATCGGTTCGTTATAAGTAAAAGCTACCCCAATATTATTTTCTGCAGCTTTAGCCGCCTTAATAATTTTTAAAGGAGTAGTCTCAGGAAACAGACTTAGCGGAATTTTTTGGGATATGTTAAAGTTCTGGCAAAAATCACATTTCATATTGCAACCAAAAGAGCCAATCGAAAGAACATTATGTCCGGGAAAAAAATGATATAAAGGTTTTTTCTCAACAGGGTCAAGTGAATAACCTGAAATGACTCCATAAGTAAGCAATTCAATTTCCCTCCCGTTATTCTTTCTGACTCCGCATATCCCTGACCTACCTTCTGCAAGCTTACAATAATGAGGACATAAAGTGCACTCAATTTTATTATCTGAAATTTTGAAAAGAGGCCACATGAAATACATATTTCTACTACAAAGGTACATCAAAAACGAGTCATTGAGAGTCAACTTACATTTTTGCACATCAGGTTATATTTCCCCATAAACCACCAAACCACTTTGTCATCCCGGGCGGAGCGAGGGATCTTACAGAGCTTATAATTAATGCCTTACAAAATGTTGTCATTAGTTGGAGGAACGACAAAGCAATCTTTCAACCCAATACAGCAATCTTTTAAATTCTGTTTTGTGTTCTTTTAATCTTACTATCTTTGAGATTCAATGCGTATTTAAACCGGGGTGCAGATATATTACGATGAAATTATTAAAATTGTGCTGCAGGATTTTTGTTTTTCTTTTGTACACGGGAATTCTACTTTGCTGTAAAAAGGATGAAAAGTTAATTCCTGAAAATAAAATTATCTACCAAGGCATATTAACTAATCTGAAGCAAGATCACCCCAGGTTACTCCTTACCGATGAACGCCTTCAGGAGCTAAAGACTCTTAGTCTTACAGATAATCAGTTAAGTAAATATGTTAGTTCTGTTTTAGCACAGGCTGATAAAGATTGGGCAAAATCGCCAATTCAGCATATTCTGATAGGACCAAGGTTACTGGATAAATCAAGAGAGTGTCTGAATCGTGTTTATAATCTTGCTTTTGCCTACAGATGGACCGGGAATAAGCTATATCTTATTGCTGCGGTTTCAAATTTGAAAACTGTGTGTGCTTTTGCGGATTGGAATCCTTCACATTTTCTTGATGTCGCTGAAATGGCACATGCTGTTGCAATCGGATACGACTGGCTTTATAAGGACATGGATCAGGAAACGAGGGATATTATAAGCAATGGTATGATAAAACTTGGTCTTGAAGAAGGGAAAAAAGCATACACTGTCTCATCATACTCCAGCGGATGGTGGAAAACAAGCACTTTCAACTGGAATCAGGTGTGCAATAGCGGTTTATTGATTGGTGCGATTGCTATTGCAGAGAAAGATACAACCCTTGCTTCTTTGATTATTTCCAACGCGATAAAATACCTGCCATACTCAATAAAGAGTTATGGTCCCGACGGAGCGTGGAGCGAAGGACCAGGATACTGGGATTATGCAACTAGTTATACAGCTTATGGATTGTCAGCTCTGGATGTCGCGTTTGGCAATACATTCGGACTAACATCAATTAAAGGATTATCCGAAGCAGCCTGGTTTCCAATGTATACAGCAGGACCAACCGGATATTTCCTTAACTATGCCGATGCTGGAGAAAAATCAAAACTTGCTGCACCTTCAGAATCAATGTGGCTGGCTTCTGCTTTTCAAAATAATTCATTTTCAGATTTTATTGAGGATCAGCTAAAAACAAGAACTGCCGGCGTGCATCATATTATATGGTACAGACCTTATACTTCGTCTGCCAATAGCCGGAGCCTTGATAAATTTTTTGGCGGAGATGTTGAGCTTTTTATTTCCAGGAGCTCCTGGACAGATCCCAACGCATTGTTTCTGGGAGTAAAAGCAGGATATAATAAAGTGAATCATGGCCACCTGGATCTTGGAAATTTTGAATTAGATGCATTGGGTGTACGCTGGGCAAGGGATCTTGGTTCAGATGATTATAACCTTCCCGACTATTTTACCGGGACAAATCAATCGAGTCCACGGTGGACCTATTACCGGTTAAATTCATTTAGTCATAATGTACCCATACTTAGTAATCTGAATCAGGATATTAACGGAACTGCTTCATTTCTAAAACATAGTGAAGGTGTTGCCGAACCTCTTGCAATTGTTGATTTCACTTCGGCCTATAAAGATATTGCTTCATCTGCCCGACGTGGAATAAAGATAATGGATAACAGAAAAGCAATTCTTATTCAGGATGAATTCATCCTGAGCAAGTCGTCTGATATTTCATGGGGAATGACAACTGATGCTTTAATTGAAATAATTGATCCGCAGAAAGCTGTTCTTACTCTGAGCGGTCAAAAATTAACTGCCAGAATTCTTTCTCCGGCCAATGCTGTATTTAGTTCAGGATCAGCAGAACAATTGGCTCCACAAAAGCTAAACACAGGAGTGAAAAGATTATATGCCACAACTCCTGAAGTTTTAGGTAACGCAACAGTCATTGTTCTTCTATCACCAAACTGGTCTTCTGTTGAAAGTTCTTTTATGCCGGTCATTAAACCATTGTCTGCATGGTAACCATTTTCGATAGACGTTACATAAATCACAAATTTTGATAAATTTGTGATATTTTACTTTATTTATACATAACTAATGTAAACCGATATCCATGAAATTCAAGTATCTGTTCCATCTGGCAGTTTTATTTTCGCTGTTAATAATTTCTTCAAAAATTTTATCTCAGACAACTGGTAGCTGGCAAGCCTCAAAGTTGACTGTTGAAAAACTTACAAAAGACAGACCTGAGTTTAACTATTCTGAAGAAAAGGTGCCT
>JANXXP010000059.1 GCA_025350595.1 Bacteroidota bacterium | reverse complement strand
GGCAGTGTCCTTGATTTTTAAATCTGTATCTTGATTTGAAGGTTTTTCTATTTTGACTAACAAAATTTGAGAAAGTGTATTATATGCCAATATGCGCTCCTGATAGTCCTGACTCTTTAAAGATTGAATCAATTTCGGAATGCTATCACTATATTTCAGATTATGATTATGTTCTAATTCTAAAGTAGATTCTATTTTTAAGATTAAATCTTTGTTATTTTGCCACCATATTCTTAAGCTTGGAGCTTCTGTAAAATGAATCTCATATTTATACATTATTGAATCATCCCATGACTTGTAACCAGTTAAATAATAGAACATACTTAAAGTAGAAAATCCATGATAATTTTGGCTATTTTCTAACAGGGTTAAGATATTTTTCATACTGCTTTCATAATCAACAGTAATCCTAAACTTTTGACTTGATCGGATTTGTCCTTCGTATTCAATTTGTAAAGTGTATTCACCAGGATCTGGATATATATTGAATAATGTAATCATATCAAGTTCTTTAGAAACAGGGATATTTGCTTTCAATTTTATTTTCTTTTGATCTAGTTTTTCCAAAATAGTCTCATAAGTAGAATCTGCTGTTAAATAGGTGGTGTTTCTAAACCAACCACCAGTTGCTGCTTTACTATAATAGTTAGGAGAAGAATATTGCTTTTCATTCCTATACAATTTGAAATTCAGATATCCTGAGTTAAGGTCAAAAGCTTCTGCATTCTTATTTGCCACTAAATCAAGAGTAAAAGGGATAGGACAAGCAAAGAAATAATCATTTTTAACATTAATCTGTAGCCTTAAACTCTTCGGATCAATAGATAACCTAGAATCATATTGAAAATATATTGATGACAAATAGAACATTCCTAAAAAGGACATTATTATTATTTTCATTTTCATTTTATTTTCTACCCCGTAATTTATTTAAACTGTCCTCACTAAAATCTGGATCTCCATCAGGTGGAACTCTAACCATGTCAGCAGCAAAGTGCATTAAACCTTGGGCTGCATGATCACCGTTCCCAAAGCTTTCATGATCACTAGCATGCCCGACTTCATGTCTTGCGACAATTTGCCGTCTAAAAGCAGATGTGATGTTTAAAAACATCCAAGCGTTGCCATATTGATCTTCAAATCCTTGAACATTTCTCCAATCGTCATCTGGATCAACAAGTATAGCAGCATTGTTTCCATTAGCTACATTAATTTGTATGCCAGATGGATAATAGTTAGTGTTACCTGTACTACTATTTCCATCTAACTTTGGATGATAGTATAATGCTCCAATTATTGCAGGAGACAGAATGTTATTTTGTTGTATGAAGGCATTTATACTTCTGGAAAGACTGTTATTATTTTTGTTAAACCAACGTTGTGCCTTAGCTGTTATAATAGTTTGAGCAGCAGTTTTAGCCGCAGCAGTTCCGCTTCTATAGTCTTGTAATTCCTGTGCCGTAGGAATTTCCGTTGTATCTGGCGGTAGTAATGGAGCTAAGAACTGGGGGGAATTAGCAGCTGCAAGTGTTACTACATTTTGAACGTTTAATGAATAATCAGTACATCCATCGCCAGAATACGCAGGATCAATATTATTGAAATTCATCATTTGAGTCATATTAAAACTACCTGACATTTCATAGATATTGTTAAAGGTTACTTTCTTTCTTACTGTACCCACTCCTGTTTTTTCTTCCTTAAGAACATTGCCATTTGCATCTTTAATTTTAGCAACTAGGATATAATTATCCCCTGCAATTACAGAGGATGTAAACTTAACTTTCGTTTTCCCGATATCTTGTCCAGTAATTAATACTTGAGATTCTGCAACTGTAAAATTAATCAATGAGTTATAACCTGGTACAGTTTTCCACATAACAGAATTAGCTCCTGCTTTGCCTCCATTTGCTACAAGAGTATTGTCATTCCCCGCATTGCCATTTCCATCCACTCCGTTTTTTGAGGAAATATCATCAGGATCTTCAAAACTCAAATGTATAGTAAATGGTAAAGCAGTAACAACTCCCTGCTTTTGTTTATTCTTTATTTTAATAATAGCTTCTATGTCCCTATCTATTTCAGTGGCATTTTTGTTTGGTTTTATAAGGTTAAAAGTATCTTTTGGTGTCATAGAAATAGATTCAATCTCTACAAATGCGTTTTCTGAATCATTTAATTTTAAAGTACCCGTTGAATTTACGAATGTTCCTGACACCTTGATAGTATAAGGCGAACCAAATATTGAGACATAATTTCCTTTTTCTACTCCCTGGTTTATTTTGCCATCCCATTGGTAGGAATTTTTTTCTTGTGCAGAAACAGTAGTGTCAATGAATATGGGATTATTAGCATCTCCATTTTTAAATATCTCCAATTTTACAGATTTTACAGTAGAATTTTGAAAGCCCAAATCATAAGAAATATTAAGGCTTTCGACAGAGGGGGCAAAATATTTGTCCGATGAAGTTATTTTTACAAATTCCTTTCTCTTTTTTATATTTAAGGTTGCGCTAATATTATCAACTTTCACCGCAATATTTTGTCCATTTTCTGGAATATTTTTAATGTTTATACTTGCCCTTTTATTATTGCCTGTGGCTCCTTCCCAAGCTATATTGCTAGCCTTATTGATAAATTCATTTTCTTTAAGTTGGATAGAAATAGCATCATTGTTGATTATTTCGTCTTCTGAAACATAGATGTTTGGATAACTGGAATCTGGGAGTATTTTAAATTCTTGATTTTGAAAAACAAAAATTATCTCTTTAGATTCATGTGTACTTGTTGTATCTACTTCACTTTCAAAGTTTCCAAGATTCAGCCCCGGCTCATGAATAGCATCCCATTGGTGTTTTACAAGGTCAGTGCCGGAGGTGTAGTCCATGAGGTTATTGGTGGTACTTTCGGCAATCTGATAGTTGCTGTCGAAGGTGTGATTTAAATGAAAAGCTCTCCCGCTGAAGCGGGATTGGCTCAGCTAAAACCCTTGCTTCGACTGGCGTCTTGCAACGGCAAGCTTCGCTCAACGTTCGCCA
>JANXXP010000387.1 GCA_025350595.1 Bacteroidota bacterium | reverse complement strand
TGATTCTAAAGTATTGTACCTGAAAAATATTAACGACGGTACTGTAACCGTGAATATCAATGGGCTTCAAGACCTGGGAGTTACAAAAACACCAGGTAACGCACTCGTTCTAGGGAAGTTTGCGGGCGTATTATTGGTGGCGTACGCATCAGGCAAATGGGCTTTGCTCTAGTTTGGTAGCTTTTGCGAGAAAGGGGTCTGGATATCCCCTTTTACCCTCCTGAAGAAATTCAGGGGGTTTTTTTATTCCTGAACCTGCTTGCCGAGCAGAAAGTAGCAAATTACCAAAAGAGAAACTTAAAAATATGCCAGCGACTAAGAAAGAATCATCAACCATAAAAGTAGACCTATCTATTTTTATAGAAAAACATCCTTTATAAAAGCAACTTGTGTTGAAATTGTGTGCAAACAAAAAAGCACCTACTTTGATAAATCTCTGTAAGTGCTTCAATTTCAGTGTGGGGGTTGAAGGGTTCGAACCTCCGGCCCTCTGCTGTTGAGGCATATCCTGAAGGCAACCAGAGACATCTTTCGGCTGAAAGCGCCTTGTATTGCCGTGTTATTACAGAAGGTATTTTTGGATTCAGGCCTACAGGTCTTGATTCGTTTTCAATTACCCCTCAGTTACCGGCAAGTTGGAATGAAATGTCTTTAAAAAATCTAATTGCTTTTGGAGGTAAAAAAATTGATATTGAAGTTAACAGGTCAGGAAGCAGAATTAAAATAGACATTATTGTTAACGGGAAGCAGATAAAAAGTGTGCTTTCAGTAAATGGGACTAAAACAGAAATAAAGCTATAGAGTTATTTTATTTTCCTTCTGTATCTCAAAACATGCCTTCTGTCGACTGAATACACCTATACTTAGATTTAAGTTTCAGATTTCAGTTTAAGAGATACCTTTGCGTGATTGTAATTTTAAATTATAATATAGTCGTTTAGATAAATAACCATTAAATTATTTCCTATGAAAAGAATCTTAATCTCATCGTTGTTGTGTATTGCCTTTTCATTGTCGGCAATTTCACAGAACCCAGTTGCCCCAAAATTGGGCAAAGACCCTGTAAAAAAGATAATTGCTGCCATGACCCTGGAAGAAAAAGTGGGTCTGTTAGTAGGTACAGGAATGAAGATGCCTGCCGGAATGCCTCCGATGGGACCAAACGGACCGGGAGCACCTGGTGCTCCTAAGCCTGATAATCAGCAGGGGCCGGTAGTTGGAACCACACAGGATCTTGTTTCCGGAGCTGCTGGTACCACTTTTGCAATTCCGCGTTTGGGTATTACTCCAATGGTAGTGACTGACGGACCCGCGGGAGTCAGAATCGACCCTACAAGGGATAATGATAAGAATACATATTATTGCACAGCATTCCCTGTTGGTACTTTGCTTGCTTCAACATGGGACCCGGAATTAGTTAGCAAAGTAGGCAGCGCAATGGGTAATGAAGTTCTTGAATATGGCGCCGACGTTTTGCTCGGCCCCGGTATGAATATTCATCGTAACCCTTTGTGCGGCAGAAACTTCGAATACTACTCCGAAGATCCGTTTGTTGCAGGTAAAATCGGTGCTGCAATGGTTAATGGTGTTGAGTCACAGGGTGTAGGTACCTCTGTAAAACATTTTGCTGCAAATAATGCTGAGACAAACAGGAATTCACTTAATGTACAAGTCAGCGAAAGAGCATTGCGTGAGATCTATCTTGAAGGATTCAGGATTGTTGTTCAGGAAGCACAACCATGGACAATAATGTCTTCCTATAACTATATTAATGGAACTTATACTTCTGAAAGCTCTGATTTGCTTACAAACATTCTGAGAAAAGACTGGGGCTTCAAAGGTTACGTTATGACTGATTGGTTTGGTGGGAAAGATGCTGTTGCTCAGGTGATTGCTGGTAATGACTTGCTTATGCCCGGAAGACCTGACCAGACCAATGCCATAATTCAGGCTGTTAAGGCAGGAAAGCTCTCTGAAAGTATTCTTGACAGAAACGTTGAGAACATCCTCAATATAATGCTTCAGAGTCCCCGCTTTAAAGGTTATAAGTATTCAAATAAGCCTGATCTTAAGGCGCATGCGGAAGTAACACGTCAGGCAGCTGCGGAAGGTATGGTTCTGCTGAAGAACGATAAAAGCGCTTTGCCTTTTGGAAAGGATGTTAAAAATATTTCCGTTTTCGGAAACACTTCATATGAAATAATAGCCGGTGGAACTGGCAGTGGGGATGTAAATGAAGCATACACCGTTTCTGTTAATGATGGATTGCATAATGATGGTCTGAAAACCAATGATGACCTTGCCGCACTTTATACCGGCTATCTTAACATGTCAAAAGCCGGTCGTCCAAAAATGACCGGGTTGATGGCATTGATAATGGGATCAAAACCATTCGAGGAATTGACTGTTAACCAGGATATTATCAACGGGATGGCTAATGTATCCGATGCTGCACTTATTACAATCGGTAGAAATGCAGGCGAGGGAAAAGACCGGTCAAGCGATAAGGGAGATTTCTTGTTAACTGATCTTGAGCAGCAACTGGTAAAAAATGTGTCAACTGCATTTCATGCAAAAAACAAAAAAGTGCTTGTTGTACTTAATATTGGAGGAGTAATTGAAACTGCAAGCTGGAGAGATCTTCCCGATGCAATACTTCTGGCATGGCAGGCTGGTCAGGAGACTGGAAATTCCATTGCTGATATTGTTTCAGGCAAGGTAAATCCTTCCGGTAAAATTGCCACTACTTTCCCAGTAGCTTATCAGGACGTTCCTTCAGCAAAAACATTCCCTGGAAAAGAATTGCCTGCAGATAAGAACGAAAAGCCTGGCCCTATGGATGCTTTTATGCGAATAAGGCCCGCAGTAGATACTTATGAAGATGGAATCTATGTTGGGTATCGTTATTATGAAACATTCAATGTTAAACCGGCTTATGAATTTGGTTTTGGATTATCATATACAAGTTTCACTTACAGCAATATTAAGCTCAGCTCTCCAAAATTTTCAGGATCGCTTACCGTTACTGTTGAAGTAAAGAACACTGGAAGTGTAGCTGGTAAAGAGGTCGCTGAACTTTATCTGACCGCCCCGGCTGCAAAACTCGATAAACCTGCAATAGAGCTTAAAGGTTTCGCTAAAACCAAACTGCTTCAGCCGGGAGAAACACAAACTC
>JANXXP010000056.1 GCA_025350595.1 Bacteroidota bacterium | reverse complement strand
CCTTCAGCCGGGCAGTCTGCAACAACTGGTCACTAAAGGAGATTTCAAACCCCCGGTTATGGGTAATATCCTGTCGCAACTAACCATGGGAAATTCAGTTGGCAAAGGCACACTCACCCTTATCCTGGATAAAACAATCCCTTCACTTCCTTCTGACGAAGGCTATCTGATGACCATTTCCAAAGACGGGGTGGAGATCAGTTCCACAGGAGAAGCAGGTTTATTCTATGGATGCCAGTCACTTGAACAACTGCTTGAGGATGCGAGAGATTATAATAAGCCTCTTCCTTTATGTAAGATAACCGATTATCCTGCACTTACATACAGGGCAGTTCATTTTGATGTCAAGCATCATCTCGATCACATGAATTATTATTATGAAAGTATTGACAGGCTGGCCCGATACAAAATCAATGCAGTAGTGTTTGAGTTCGAAGATAAGCTCCGCTATCAGCGCCAGTCGCTTGTGGGAGCTCCACAAGCGATCAGTATCGATGAAATGGCTGCTCTTACCAGGTATGCCAGAGAAAGACACATCGAAATAACCCCTCTTGTGCAGGGACTGGGACACGCCACATTTATTCTGAAGCATAACGAATATGCTGGTCTGCGGGAACTTCCATTTAATAAATGGGCATTCTGTCCGTTAAATGAAAGTACCTACCAGGTTCTGTTTGATTTGTACAGGGATGCTATTGCCGCAACACCCGGATCGAAATACCTGCATATCGGAGGCGATGAGATTGGTAATATCGGGTTATGTGAGAGATGCAAACCAACTGCCGATAAAGACGGGATGCTGAGTCTGAGTCTTTACTGGCTAAAGAGGGTTTGTGAGTTTGCTAAGGAGAATAACCGGATTCCTATATTCTGGGATGACATGCCTTTGAAAACAGGAGGAGTATATGAAAGTACTTACAGTGACAGGGTAACAGCAGCTGATGCTGCGAAAGGTTGGGAGGAGGGAATCCCTAAACTCGATAAGCTGCTGGCTGATTTTCCAAAGAACTGCGTTTATATGCGCTGGAATTACTCGATGGGCAGACAACCAGGTAATCTGCTTGCACTCGACTGGTACAAAGATCGTGGATTAAAAGCAATGATCGCTACTGCTACAAACACTGAGGGTGGGATGTTCTTCCAGGAAGATGACAGGGACAAAGGAAATTCCTCTTCGGGTATTGTGACAATCAGAAGCTTTATTCAGCTGGCATCAGAAAAGAATATCAGCGGAATGCTCTGCACTGCCTGGGATGATAAATCGCCTCATATGGAAAACTACTGGCGCGGATTTATTGCAGCAGCGGAATACAGCTGGTCGCCAAAAGGCAGGTCACTTGAGGAATATGATAAGGCATGGTTACAAAGAGAGTTCGGACTAACTGTTCCTGATTATAAAATTTTTTATGATCAGCTGAGACGAGGCTCTGTTTTATGGTATGAAGCACTGTTTAAAAGAGGCAGTAAGATGGATGAAGAGAATGTACTTCAGAGTCTTCCTCAGGTTGAGCATTGGCTTCCTCCCATAGCAGGAAGGGAAAACAGGCAATTTGATTATACAACAAGACTTATAGAATTACCTGACAGGAATTCACCAGGCAGCTGGAGTCAGAAATACAAAATGCTCCTCGACAGGGCACAGCTTGAGAAGGATAATTATAAAAAGTTATCAGGAAGGTTGGATGAACTGTATAATACCGCGAGTCGGAACAGATATTACTGGACCCTCTCGATAGCTCTTTATAATCTTCAGAGCACGACACCAGGTTTATTGCTTGCGCTGAAGAAGAGCGATGTCGCTGATAAAGCGCAGCAAAAGGAGGGCTTGGAAGAAGTGAAAAACGAGATGCAGAAGTTCAGGAAAGCCTGGTTGGAGTTGGAAGATGTATATAGCCAGACACGCTTCATCTCATATCCTGCAAATTACGTCCCGGACAGGTATTTCCATCTTGCGAGTCAGAGAGAAGATCTGACCTGGATGATACAACCTGAGGAAATGTATTACGGTATGGTGGAGAAATGGATGAGATGATGCCCCCTTTCCTGCTGCGCTGGACTTCCCACTTTAGGAGGGGTGGGGGGCAATTTTATCTGCGGTTAAAGGATTTAGTTTTTATGTTATGAGATATTCAGATGATCATCTGAGAACATAACCCAGCTAGTGTTGTTTAATTTTATATTACACATCAATATGGAAACAAAGGAATATACAGAACCACACCGAAAGGTTGTAGTTGTAGGTGCAGGATCGGTTGGAGCAACCTACTGTTATGCCCTGGCGCAGAGTGGTCTGGCCAGCGAGATTGTTCTTATTGACCGGAACGAAGATCTTGCCCTGATTAAGATCACAGGTTCAATTCTCAGAGATCAGAACAGTGTACTTACAGTCTCAACTTATCTCGATGGAGAATACGGGATAAAAGATGTCTGCCTTAGTGTTCCCTGTGTTGTTTCAGTCAGGGGAATTCAAAGGATCATCGATACCCCGCTTGCATCAGATGAGCAGGTTTCTCTGATGCATTCGGCAGATATTCTTCGTAAATCCATTGATTTACTTAAACAGTAATAACCCTCACACTACAAACCACATATCGCATTCCTTTTTTTACCACGGAGTTTCACAGAGTTGTCACAGAGTATTAAATTCTTAACTTCTGTCTATCTGTATAGAGTGCGATGGATTGAAGGCCTGCGACAAAGAATTATGCAAATACTTTCCTCAATTTAAATTAAAGGTTTTGGAGGCACAAAAGATTTACAATAATTCATGATCCTATAACGTGAAAATAGTTAATGAATCTTAAAGGACCTGAATATAGGAATCAAATACAATTTTAGTCCATGTTTCCATTCCTTTATAAAACTCAGCTAAAATGGATTTATCTATCCATTCTGCTGTCATTTTATCAGTTTCATTAATATATATCTCCTTATTTGAAACATGGATGTTATACAAAAGTCCTATATGAGCTCTGCCTACCGGGATTGTATCATCATTTATAAAGCCAATAAACTCAATATCTTCTATCAGACAACCATTTATTAAATTGACTTCTTCAAATAATTCTCTTTTTAATTCATCAATCAGATATTGCTCATCCGGTTCGGCAGAGTCACTGGGGTTCATATGACCGCCTGCTCCCAAAGTGGATTTATTGTGTAATCTTTTTTCTGTCTGCCCCGATGTCCTTTTGAATAAATAATATGAGTCTCTGTAAGAAATAATTGCATATGGAATAATTTGTTTAAAACAAGGGTCTTCTTCTAATTCACTTCTTTCACGAAACATACCATTTTGAACAATACTATTTAATACTTCACTATTGCCCTTTATTAAACCTTTCTTCTTATAAGGTATTAATTTCCAGAGCTCGGCTGTTGGAAAGGCAAATACGATCTCCTCTGTATTATTCATAACCTGGTCTATAAAGGTTCTAAGGTGAAAGGGCGCAAAGGCGCAAGGATATAACGATATATGTAAAACTACGATTCAAGACCTCACACATCACACCTCCTTAAACAGCCATACTCCTTCTGATCGCAGGATGAGGATCATAATTTTCTACAACAAAATCGTCAATAGTCAGCTGATTAAAGGGCTTTTTGGTAATGTGTAGTTTAGGCATAGGTTTGGGTTCTCTCGATAACTGTTCCAGGATTGCTGTTACATGGTCATATTTTTCCTCATTGCCGTCATTTGGAGCATTTTTATTGATCCATTCAACAACTTCCAGATACTGTTCTCTTGCAGAAACAGCTCTTATTCTTTTTTGCACCTCTAAGAAATTCTCTTTGTGCCATTCAGTTCTCTTGCCGATACCGGCATAAAAATGTGAATCTCCGAAAGTATGAATAAAAGTTTTTGGAACCATCCCTGCTTCCTGGGCAATTACCTGGGTAAGAGCAGCATAACTGGCTATATTAAAAGGAACACCCAGAAACTGATCACAACTTCTCTGATAGAGCTGCAATTCCATCTCGCCCTCTTCATTAGCAGTTGCCTGGTATAAAACATGACATGGAGGTAATGACATTTTCGGAGTGTCGCCGGGATTCCATGAATCAACAATATGTTTCTTCCCTGTAGGTTTCTTTCTCAATCCATCTATCAGATTATTTAACTGATCTATTTCAATAAACTTCCCTTTTTCATGATCAAAATATTCCCATCTTCTCCATTGCTTTCCGTAAATTGGTCCGGCATCACCCCATCTTACAGCAAACTCAGCATCTTCTCTTATTCTCTGACCATACTCTTCCATGGCTTTATCCCAATCGGGAGAATACTTGGCAATACCTTCAGGAAAAATTCCTTCTTTTTTCATCCCCGGAAGATTGGCCTGAAAAGCATCAGGTCTCCAGACAGGGGCATTATTGTCCTCAAGATATTTAATATTTGTATCCCCTCTCAGAAACCAGATCGTTTCATGAAACATAGATCTTGTAGCCATTTTTTTAGTAGTCAGTAATGGATACCCTTCTCTGAGATCATATTCGTTCTGATAGCCGAATAATGAGATGATACCGGCTTCTTTACTTCCCCCTTTGAAATTTGAACGATGAGAAGTCAGAATTGCTTTTGAATGATCTAAATATTGTTGTGCCATTTTTTAATCAGTTTAAAATCAATACTATGCTATACGAATAAGAACATTTTGTTTTTTTTAAAAGTAGTTATTATTCCTGTCTTTTATCAGACTACAGCTTTTACTTAATAGACAAATTATTAACAAAAGACATACGACAACCGACACACGACATATGACGTACGGCACATGTGACTTTTAACTTTTGTCTTACAATATTGACCCTCAGTTCGTAATCAGCGTCTTCCCAATACTATTGCGGAGTCTGGAATCAACTCCGGACTCTGCAGCATACCTTTCCCATTTTTTAACAGCTACATTTACCTGATCAACAATATTCGAAGCTTTTTTTATATTCATCTGCTTTGCAACAGTAAGAAAATCGTCACGGGTGATCATTTGTCTTTTTCCATTTACACTTAGCGACTGCTGACTTACCCATGCACTGCCTGGCCGGTATGAATGGCAGACATCAAACGCAGGCGAGAGCTTCCATTCCCCTCAAGAAGATGGCACTCCATCATTTCAATTCCGGCCTCCTTAGCCATGTGATAATAGGCCATTTCTACACGTCCGTATCCCGATGAGGCACCGAACTGGCTATCGGCAACACCATCAAACTTAATCAGCCAGTGAGTAAAGCCTTTTGGAGCCAGCAGCTGTCCGCTGCGGACTTCCCCTGTAGCCTGATTATAGGCTATAACCGCTTTTGCCCGTGCTCCACCGGCCGATGTACTTATCTTAAGAATATCGAGAAGAACTTTTTCCTCATTTTTTGAAGTATTGAAAGCAAATTTCTGACGTCCGGTAAGAATATCATTAGCCATTTTTACAAGTTCGTCAATCTCTATTTTAACAGACCTGTCGGATACTTCCGGCACATTAGGTTCAAACTCCAGTGCACCCATACCTCTTTTGCCAATAAAACAAAGCATTTCAACAGGATTAAGACTGTTCGAAGGGCGACCTCTCCTGGAAAGCCAGTTATTGATGATTTCATTGCCATACACGTCAGGCATTGAATCCGCAACCAGTCCGGGCAGGCCTTTAAAAGCCACGGAGTTTCTCAATTCAGGAAATGAATAGATACGACCGCTGGCTTCTTTCACAGGCATCATCAAGGGTGAAAGATCCCGTCCATCTCTCACATAAGAGGGTTCAAACTCAAAAGATCCTGTACCTGTCAAAGCGTCCCAGGCTACGGCCCCGACGCGTTTTCCCAATATATTTACATAAGCCGTTTCCATAATTACCACTTCGATTCAGGGGTGGGTCTTTTCTTTACGCAGAGTTTTACGAAGAGAGCTGCAGATGGCCGAAGAGGGTTCTCGATCCTTTGTCTTACATTACTCCTTTCCACCACTCCTCGAATTTCTGTGTGTTGTCATTAAGGTTAACTAGTTCCCCAATCTTAGGTGTTATCAGCGATAACTCCGATTTTTTAGCCGATTCTGAAACCCTTATCATAGGTTCATCCCAGGGATGATTTGCAAGGGCAAATTTTGAAGAATGAATTGTTATATAACGTTTTGCTTTCAGATCGTGGAATGTTTTAGAGAATTCACCGGGCATCATATGAATGTATTTCCATCTGCTGTCGTTCTGACCATTTTCTAAAATGGCTAAATCGATTGTTCCGAACTTTTTACCAATCTCTTCAAAATGTTTGTCATAACCGCCATCGCAGCCCATAAAGATGGTGAGTTTTGGTGTCTGCAAAAGAAATGATGTCCAGAGCGTCTGGTTGCGTTTTAAGGTGCGTCCGGAAAAGTGCCTTGCAGGCAATGAGGTAATTTTTAACCCGTCATCTGGACTGATCTGTTCATCCCAGTCCATTTCAGTAATAATATTCTTATCATAACCCCAGAATTCAAGATATTCTCCTGTACCAAGACCACAAATCACCTTTTTGATTTTCGGTCTTAGTTTTATTATTGTTTTGTAATCCAGGTGATCCCAATGGTCATGAGTAATGACCAGGTAATCGATTTCAGGGATATCGTCGGTTGAATATCTGTCTGTTCCTTTAAATGCTTTTATCATAAATGAGAATGGCGCTGCAGCACCGCTGAAAACTGGATCAACCAGGAATTTTTTACCATCAACCTGCAGAAAATAGGAGGAATGCCCGAACCATACGAGGGCCTCAGAGTTCATATCGAGGGTTATCAGGTCAGTTTTTATTGAAGGAATCTCACCAACCGGTGTTAGTCTTTTATTTCTTCCTTTCAGAAATCCCGAAAAGACAGAGATGAAATTGCCATCATCAGCAAAAACAGGAGTGTAGCTTTGATTCTGAAATGCTCCCTTCCTGTAATTAGGTGATTTCTTAATTCTTTCAAGCCTTTCACCCGAAGGCGATTTCCCGAACTGTGGAAGGTTTAAAATGCTTATCGCGGATAGGATAATTACAATGATTATTGATATTGTCAGGTACATAATTTGGGGTTGTGTATTGTTTGTTGCTTGTTAACAGTTCAATGCTCCTTGTTACTGATTACTGATTACCGATTACTGATTATTGATTACTGATTACCGATTACTGATTACCGATTACTTCTCTACGCTTATTTTCACTGCCGTCTTCCGTCTTAAACACAATAAAAATAGATATGTTTCATAGAAATCCAAAAAGTTAAATTAACGGTATCATTACATTATTTTGTAGCATTGTTTTGTATCAATAGTTTTCTTTCATAAATTTAGAACATGATTTAACTAATAATTATCAGCAATGGATCACAATAAGACAACAACTGCGTTTGAGATAAAAGGGTATACAATCACCAGAAACCTGGGTGTAGTAAGAGGAATTCTTGTACGGTCAAGATCAATATTCGGAAGCATCGGTGCCAGTTTTCAGACACTTCTGGGGGGCAACATCACAATTCTGTCAGAACTATGCGAGAAAACCAGGGAAGATGCTTTTGAGATTATGACAAAACATGCTGAGTCTCTTGGCGGCAATGCAATTATTGGAATAAGGTATGAATCTACTGAGATTTTCCAGGGTGTAACCGAAGTCCTTTGTTACGGAACGGCAGTCATCATAGAAGCACAAAAATGATCGCTTACAGCTAACTCTTTTTTTCCCGCTAAGACGCAAAGTCGCTAAGGAGTGTTCTTCTTTGCGTCTTAGCATCTTTGCGAGATTTTTTCTACCTACTACTTACTTTCTTTCTTATACCCCGCTTTCCTCACCGGCGTTATCACTACCTCAGCATCGCACCTCGGACAATAATAAATCTCACATCCGGAACAGGAGAAGCAATTTGAGCAGGAAGTGAATTCTTTACTTCGTTCAAACTGAGTGCCGCATGTGCCACACGTAATATTGTCTTTTGTGATTAAAGGTTCCATGTTGCAAGTTACATGGTGCAAGTTGCAAGTTTTCTAATTATTTAACAAATTGAAGCCCCTGATTGTTATTCTGTTGATTTTTCTGCTTTTCACCCTTTAGGGACGAGGCAAAAAAAAGCTGAAAACAAAAAGTTTCGTAATCTGTAAATGTGGATTTTATAACCAGATATATATGGATGTTAAAGATTACATCTCAAAACAACCTGCTGACAGGCAGAATATACTGACACAGATCAACAGGATCATCCTTGAGGAGGATAAAACCGTTATAGCTTCAGTCGAACCAATGATGGGGAAGGAGATGATTATTTACAAAGGAAGGGGGATGATGAAATATGGACTGTCGAGTGTGAAAAACTACATGTCGTTGCACGTCTTGCCAATTTATGGTTCAACCACTCTTCATTCAAAGTACAAGACTCTTTTACATAAAGCAAGCTTTCAAAAAGGATGCATCAATTTTGAAAATGAAGATCAGATGCCCTCTGATATCGTTAAACAATTATTTGTGGACTGCTCAACCCTGGACCTTGCTAAAATGAGGGAGGAATATCTAAAAGAAAAAAAATTGAAGCATTAGAAATTCAAAATTGGTTAAAGGGTTTATTGGTAAGCCTCATTCCTCACACCTCACACTTCATTTCTCATTCCCCAAATTAATTTTGCGTTTCCAAAACCTTTGTCTAACTTAGTTTCGATAAAAGTTTGAAAGTTAGACATTTCAATAAGGGTTGGAAAAGTTACCATTCATACCAGAGCACATTTATAATAGGCGGAGTGATATTCATTCTATGTATGGTGGCAATTGGCAAAGCGGTGTAAGTCCGCATATCATTTAATTTCATTATTAATTCAGCTGAAGCCCTGTGCCCCGTGCCCTGCGCCCTATGCTGCTTATTATTAAACATTTAAAATATTTCATAAAAATGTCAATTCTTATTTTTAACTTTATGAATCAGATAAGATTTTGAAAACATTTGG
>JANXXP010000355.1 GCA_025350595.1 Bacteroidota bacterium | reverse complement strand
TCTTCTGGGAAGTACAAGAAACCAGTAGAGCGGCTGTTGTTAAGATGAGGAAAGTGTGTTTCATAATATAATAGGTGTGAGGTGTGAGGCGTGAGGCGTGAGGTGTGAGGTGTGAGGGGTGAGGTATGAGGCGTGAGGTGTGAGGTGTGAGGTGTGAGGTGTGAGGCGTGAGGTGTGAGGTGTGAGGTGTGAGGCGTGAGGCTCATCCCTCATTCCTCATCCCTCATTCCTCATCTCTCATTTCTCATCTCTCATTTATGTTTGTATTTTTACCTTCTTCTAATTACTTCCTACTTCTTACTACTTTCTTTCACTTCCCAGTGGCCACCTTTGGCTGGGCCAATGCGTTTAAGAACTCCTATATCCTTGAGTTTTTTTATATTTTCCTGAGTCTTCCTGTGGGAAAGACCAATAATCGCAGAAATTTCGAGGGCAGATATTTTTGAATTTGCAACAATAATTCTAATAATCTGTTTTTGATTCGAAGTTAAATTTTCTACGACCTTTTCTACGACCTTTTCTACGACTTCTTCTACGACTTCAACCTTTGTAATAGTTTTCTGTTTCGTATAAATTAACTCCACTAAAAACCCATTTGGAATTTCTTTGCATTCCAAATTCATTGTAGGATATTGCTTTAGCTCATTAAGGATGCGTTTAAATCCGCTCCCATATTTTTCAATATCACCAGTAAGATAAAAAGCTTCTGCAAGTAATTTATTCCGGGCATAAGCCTGATAATTATTAGTTTTCAGATGTTCTACTGTTAATTCACCAAACAATTTACCCGGGTTAAAAAACGTTATGCTATTATCAAATATTTTAATTTGAACATCAACAGGACTCAGATAATCGCGATGAATAAGTGCATTCAGCACTAATTCTCTAAGTGCTGGTAAAGGGTACTCAAATATTTCAGTTCTCTGCGAAGTTTTTCCGGTAATTTCAAAAGCCACTTTAATTTGTGAAATCAGATATTTCATTGTTTCATCTACAACCTCAAATAATGATCCTCTAAACATCTTATCATCAATAATATATGAAAGCGATTTGAACCGACCTAAATGAACATTAAATGGAATATCCTCTTTTGCAAAGAGAAGATAGGCTGCATTAGTAATCCTGGTTTTTGAAATTAATCTGAGCTTTTCCAGGTTTTCAATTAAAGTTCCTTCCAATTTAAACCTTCCAATAGAGTTAACTTTCTGAATAAATTTTTCAACCTTTCTAAGATCAATGTCGTCAATATTAAGATTATGAGCCGGGTATGAATCCCAGGAAACCTGTAAGGATTGCATACTCATGTCGGCAATTTCGAGAACTGACAACTGATGATTCGAATTCTTAACTCTTTTGTAATACCGTCCTTTGAAAGAAACTGGTTTTAATGGAAATTCCTGAACGGTCAATACTACTATTTTTCTTCCTTTATAATCTATGATCTCAATATCAGGAATAACAGAAGGTTGTGTTTTAACTTTTATTTCGTTTATCCATTTTTGAAATGTTTCTTTGCCGAAAGTGAAATTCGAAATTGGACTGGCGTCATCATTAACTCCAAGCAGAACTCTTCCTCCCTTTGTATTTGCAAAAGCAACCAGTGTTTCAATGACAGAATCATTGAAGTTAGATTTATACTCTGTGAATTGATTTTCTTTCATTTGCTAAATATCACTAAACTATTTCAACAGAGTTTGGCAAACAATCTCTGATGAAATTTAGCCCGGAATTTTTGAATTATAGTCATTATATGTCTAATGCCCGGGGGTTCGTTTGAGCTTTACCCAATCTGGTGTGTGGAAAATAAAAAGAGGAACTGTTATACTGTATCCACAAAAGTTTTTTCTGTCTTATTAAAAATGATTATTCCTAAAACGAGAACTATCAGTGTAACAATTGCTGAGTATCCGATACTCCAGGCGTGAGGCGTGAGACTCATTCCTCATAACTCATTCCTCACACCGTCTCTCAACTTACTTAATCGTCCCTCCCCAGATTGATCCGGTAAAATTTTGTGAAGGATATCTTGATATTAAAAATGACTGATTGATGTCCAGATTTGAAGCCAGTTTTTCTACTTGTTTCTGGTCAGCAAGTGTCGCCGTTTCTTTCACTTCAAACGCAATCGAATTGTTAAAGATAAAGTCAATCTCTCTGCCATTTTTTAATGAATAATAATTTATGGTGCCCTTTTGTTTTAACTGATTAAAAACGACGTTTTCAAAAAGAGATCCGCTGCTTACTCTGGTAAGGATATTTATAATCCCATTATCTGAAAAAAATAATTTTCTTGCTTTCACAATTTCTCTATCCCTATTCTTTGAAACCACGGGTATTCGGTGAATTAAATATGTCTGTTCAAATAATTCAATATAATTTGCTACTGTGGGTATGGAGAGTCCCGTTAAGGCCGAAATTTTTGTTGTATCGAGCTTTGTACCTATCCTCGAAGCGAGCATTACTAACAGATTTCTTATGTTTTCAGCATTTCTGAAGTCCGATAACCACCTTATGTCGATATTAATATATGAACTTATGATGTCTTCCAGAAGATCTGTTTTAAAGTTATCCTTCTCTGTAAGAACAACTTCAGGGAGTCCTCCGAATTGAATAAACTCATCATAAAACCCTCTTAAACGATTGAACTCATTCAAATCAAATACTGGATTTATAAAATCTATCTCAACCCAGGGGATAGATTTGAATGTAAGGTATTCTCCAAAGTCCAGCGGATAGAGATCAAAGATTTTCTTTCTTCCTGCAAGAGATTCACTAAACAGATTTTTAAGATAGTATGAGCTTGAACCTGTAACAATGAATTTAATATCGTATGTGTCGTAAAGATATTTTATTACACTTGGCAATTCTTTAACAAGCTGTGCCTCATCAAGAGCAATAATACATCTCTTATTAAAATTTAAGCCCCTCTGTTTCAGTGCGAGTATTATGTTATCATAATTTGGAGTCTGAAAAAGGGACCTGTTATCAAGCCGCTCCAGGTCAATATATAAACTGTTTTCGGAATAAACATCTATAAGTAATTGTTTTATGAGTGTTGTCTTACCTGTTCGTCTTAATCCAGTAATAATGGTTACCTGCTTCTGGCTTGCATGGTTTTTTAAATCAATATATATCTTTCTGGGATAAAACACTGCCATCGATTAATTTATGCAAATATATAAATTATATTTTTGTTTTAGTATTACTTTTCATAAAATAGCATGTTGTGTTTAGTAATTAAATTATAGAAGAGTTCGGTATTCGGTGTTCGGTTTGTTGCCACTGATTACTGATTACCAGTTTCAGGGTTTCAGGGTTTCAGGGTTTGGCTGCGCCGAGCTCGCTTCGCTCGGTTCAGGGTTTCAGGGTTTCAGGGTTTCAGGTTCGAGGTTCAAAGTTTCAGGGTTTAAGGTTTCAGTGAAAGGTATTCGGTGTTCGGTATTCGGTGTGTCGGTTGTTATCATCTACTGATTACTGATTACTGATTACTGATCACCAGTTTCAGGGTTTGGCTGCGCCGAGCTCGCGTTCGCTCGGTTCAGGGTTTCAGTGTTAGCGTAGAGCGGACAACGGACAGCGGAAAGCATAGAAAGTTGTTTTAATAAACCGACTCCCAAAGTGATTGATTGCTGTAGTTCCTTAAGAGTTAATAAGATAGTGCAGAGCGGGGAAGCGTTAAGAGGTAAAACTCTAATACTATTGGATAACTTCAAAGCTATTCTGAACGAGGACCGTTTTCCGAGTCTCTTTCGTTCTCTTTTTTATTTTAGTCTTTTCTGTACGGGGAAAGTCTTTTTCAATTATTTCAAGATTAAATTTCCCCGGTAGGTTTTCAGCTACTTCCGGATTATCAATCAAAAAATTTACATAATCAAATGTCAATCCGATTTTACGTTCCACAGTTTCCTTATTTGTCATCGGTTTTCTCCGTTTCATTTTTTTAATGTACCTCTCTTTGTACCACTCCCATCTGTCTTTTAAATCCTGTTCTGCATATTTTGATGCAGTTTTCAGATTGTCTATTACAATTTCAGACTTTTCCTTATTGCCGTTTGGAAGCATTATATCCCTATGGAAAAATCAATGCGAACAATCGTACCTTACAATATTTACCCAGTAATTTTCAATAAAAGATTCGTATTGATACATCACTTCAATTAACTGACCTTTATTAGTAGTTATTTTAACTCTGAGTCTTTCGTGTCCATTCTTATCAAGATCTGTGTCAAATTCAATTTTTTTCATTGGATATAACTACCAGAAGATTTTAAAACAAATTTGATTCCAACCAAAATTACGAAACAAATCTGTCAAATAAAAAGAGATCGTTGCAACAATGAAACGTGAAACATTGAACCTTAAACTTGAAACATTGAACTTTCTACCTACTACATACTCCTCACTTCCAGCTTCGTATTGCTTAATTAAACAGATCGGGATCCAATCCTGACTGTCTTATTATTGATCTAAAAGTTCCTATTGGAATCTCTTTTCGAGGAGCCGGGACAATTACTGTTTTGTCTGTTTTTCTATACTTTTGATGACTTCCCCTCTGTGAAATAAGAATAAATCCATTCTTCAACAGAGTTCTAATTATTTTTTGTGATGAAGGGAGTCTTGTCATTTAAGATTAAGTTGGGTCTCTCCAATTAATGCTTCAGAAATCGATAAATATTCCCAACGACTTTTATCGTCTTCAAAGTACAATTGTAATGCTTCTTTAAGGTTGGCACTAGCTTCATCAATTGTGTCTCCAAAGCTTGAGACCTCCACATTTAAACATTGTGAAACATAATACTTCCCTTCCTTGTAAATTACATATTTTATTTTTTTCATAATATCAATTTTTAAGAAGCTATACTAATCAGGATAACACTTTTACTATAATATTGTTTGAAGACACTGATCTCAGAATCCTCTGTGATTACTCAATCTGCTATTCTTCTACTTACATCCTACTACCTACTTCTTACAACCTGCTACCCAGACGGAGATGAGGTTTGGCTGCGCCGGGCTCGCTTCGCTCGATTCAGGGTTTCAGGGTTCAAAGTTTAAGGTTCGAAGTTTAAGGTTCGAGGTTTAAGGTTCGAGGTTCAAAGTTCAGGGTTTAAGGTTTCAGTGAAAGGTATTCGGTATTCGGCGTGCGGTATTAGGTGTTCGGCGTTCGGATGGTTACCGATTACTGATTACCGGTTACTGATTACCACTTTCAGGGTTTGAGGCGTGAGGCGTGAGGCGTGAGGTTTAAGGTTCTAAGTTAGGAGTTAGGGATGAAATCCTATTCGTTTTCTTTCTTTTTGTTCCGTTTGGAGCTTATCCTTATCCAGGAGGTAATTTAATGCTTCGTATACATCTGTAAATTTACCTTCAATCTCTTTTAGTCTCTCTGTTAAGTCTTTGTAAGTTAATGCATACTGTCGTACCATTACAAAAGCTCTCATTATTGCAATATTCATACTTATTGCTTTATCGGAGTTTAAAACCCCACTTAACATTGCAAGTCCTTGCTCAGCAAAAGCATAAGGCAAATAACGTCTTCCCCCTCTTTTTGAGGTTTCAATTTGCAACCTCAAACTTTCCCATTCTGAAATCTGTAAGTTTAAACATGAAATCAAAAGGAAATCTTTTAGCGTTTCTTTTAACTGCCAGATTCAGGGCTTTTGTTTCAACTTCATAAAGCATAGCTAAATCGAAATCAAGCATTACTTTATGTCCGCGAATATCATAAATTTTATCTTGTATAACCAGCAGGTCCATTGTTGGGGTTAGCTTGAAAATTAAGTCAAAATGGTAAACGGCTTACGGCATACGGCAAAAAAAAACTAACTTCTTCAGGCGCGTTGGCAAACCGAAAATGGCGCGAACTTCAGCCAAAATGGAAGCGCCATTATGGCATGCGTAGCGGGCGTCCATTTTGGTTGAAGTTTTCATTTTCGGCGCCCTTTCTTTGTTTCTTTCTTTGGACGAACAAAGAAAAGATAGAAATAAAATTCATTTTGGGAGTATGGGGCAGAGCCCCAAAATCAAACAACCGGGCAAGCTTTCGCCCCGTCAGTCACATCATCAAAATGTTACTAACAAGGGCAATATGTATGTTCTTGCAGCCGATTTCAGGTGACTTTGAAATTTGCTGTTTTTATCTTAATCATCAGGTTCCGGTTGAGGCGGAATGATGTAAAATTATTTCACTTGTTTCGCTGTTCCAGAGTGGCAAAAGATCGGCCGGTTTATTTGTCAGAAGAAGTGTCTCGCCTTCATCCGGATTAAGAACCACATAACTGACCTTACGTCCTACCAGCTCTTCAGCCTGAAGGACTTTCCGGGCAAGATACTCTTCGTCGATATTGCAGCCAACCAGAATTAAATCAATCACAGGACTGTCTTTACCATGGGCAAAATCGCCGGTAAGATAAATGGTTATCAGGTTCCCTATCCGGTATATCACCTTCTCGATTACCCTGTCGATACCCGATTCCTTCAATATAATATTGTGTATGTCCCTGAACAGCGGATGTGCGCAGTTTGCCTGGTAAACCTTTTTATTCCCGTCTCGGAGCGATTTAAGCAATCCCGCTCCTTCGAGACGGTTAAGCTCAACACGTATAGAGTTTGATGACTCCCCAAACTCAGACTCCAGCCCACGGAGGTGAGCCTTAGTACTGCTGTTAAGGAAAAATTTCTTTAGCAGCCTTATCCTGGTTTGTGATGTTATGAGAGAGTTAATCATCATGTCAGGTAAATGAGTAACAAAATTACTCGATATTTTGGGAATAACAAAGGAAATTTGACTTTTATTGGGGAGGGGCATAGGGGGCGTAAGGTATGGGGCGTAGGGCGTGGGCAATAAAACCTTACGCCCCACGCCTCATGCCTTATGCCACATGCCTTATGCCCCATACCTTATGGCAAAAAAAATTACAATATTTTCATACCCCCGCACTTTCATATTCAATTATTCTTTATTTTTACTATACAATTTTGGTCAAGTGCTGCTAAACAATTAAAATCTACACTTATGCATAAAGCAATTTGCCTCATTTTGGGTACCCTTCTACTCTGCTTTTTAAGCGGATGTGCTTCGGTAAATTTCTACACCGGATCTGATTTAACCGGCAAGACCGGATTAAAGTACTATAATGTAAAACCTTATTTGCTGGTTGAGCCAAATGCAAGCAAGGATAATAGCATCAGAACATCTGTTGTCTACCTGCCCGATCTCGCAAATCCCGGTTACATTGCAATTAAGCCGGGTTTTGGTTCAAGCGAACTTAAGGTATCCTTGACAAACGGCTCGCTGAGTTCAGTAGGATTACTAAATGAATCGAAGATCCCGGAATCGATAAATTCTCTTGCAGCCTTATTATCAAAAAGCGGTTATGCCGTAAACCAGTTTAGTCAGCCCGGAGGACTTACTACCCCATCTCCGGAAGCTCCGGACTTCAAATTGTATGAAATTATCATCGGGGCAGGAGGAACCAGTCTGAAGGAGGTTGCATTTGGAGGCAGGTAAATATCTAAGAACCATGAAATCATTAATCAGTTTTGAAACCCCCGACGGAACCACACAATTCCTCGGAACCGGCTGGCTTCCGCCAATGCCTGATCTTCGCGATTATACCGAAAATAATCAGCAGATCGAACTTTTGAATAGTAAACTAGGTATAGATGAGGGAGAGCCGAAGGTTGTTGCCTCGGTTGATCTCCGTAAATGGTGCTCCCCGATTGAGAACCAGCTGACCCTTGGGTCGTGCACTGCTCATGCCGGGATTGGCATAGTGGAATATTACGAAAGGAGAGCTTTTAATAAGCATATAGAAGGCTCGCGTCTCTTTTTGTATAAGGTAACCCGTAATCTTATGCAGCAAACGGGCGATACCGGAGGCCGGCTCAGAGATGTAATGCGGGCTCTTGCACTTTGCGGCGTAGCGGCTGAAAAGTACTGGCCCTATAATGTTGCCGATTTTGATAAGGAACCTGATGCATTCATCTATTCAATCGCAAATAATTTTGAAGCTCTGAAATATTTTTGTCACGACCCGATGGGATCTAACGTTTCTTCTTCTGAGGTTCTTGAATCGGTAAAGAAATATCTTGTGGCAGGAATCCCGTCGATGTTTGGTTTTTATGGATTCCCTTCATTCGACAGCTCAGATGTAAAGGGAGGTATTCCATATCCATGCCAGGGAGAATCGGCCGAGTGGGGACATGCCATCGTGGCTGTCGGGTATGACGATGGTAAGAAGATAAAAAATCTTAAATGCAACAAAGAAACCACAGGCGCTTTGCTTATCAGGAACTCCTGGGGTACATCGTGGGGCGAAAAGGGCTATGGCTGGCTGCCATACGACTATGTTATCAATAAACTGGCATCGGATTTCTGGTCGCTTCTCGGCATGGCGTGGGTTGATTCGGGAGCTTTCGGTGCAACAGATTGAGGATTTTCTTCGTCATTCTTCTACTAATGACAAGTTCTATAGAGTGCCGTTTCGATTCCGGGAGATCCCTCTCTTTGCTCGGGATGACACGTTCTCTGAGAGCTTAGAAGGTTAGCGGCGACCTCTTTTTTATTAACTCCTTTCTGACCCTGACCGTTGTTAGATCAATTTCGTATCTTGTGCTAACAATGAAAGACCTGCTCTTACTACTATGCAACTACCCCTTCGATGAAAAGAAAAGGGAACCTTTATCGAAACTAATCAGGGAGGTAGAGGACTGGCATAAGATGATTGAACTGATAAATGCCCACGGGATAATAGCCCTGGCTGCATATAATATAAAGAAATGCGGATTAGAGAAAGAGATCTCTGCAGATGCCATGGCCGCTATTGAGAATGGATATATGCAGAGTGTTGTAAGAAATTCGTGGTTAACAGAGCGTTGGAAAGAAGTAAATGCAATACTTTGTAATGCCGGTATAAAGCATATTCTTCTCAAAGGGATGGCGCTTGAGCATACCCTGTATGGCTCAAAGGGGTTGCGGCAGATGAATGACAATGATATTCTCATAAAAAGAGAGGATGCAATAAAAGCCTGGCACCTGTTACAGCAAAACGGGTTTACGCATGAAATAATTAAATCGGGCTTGTATAAAAAGATTCTTGCTGATACAGGCAAGCACCTGCCCTGTCTGTATAAAAATGGTTATGCAGTTGAGATCCATCATAAACTTCTTGATAATAAAACGAATGTTGAAAAAAGTTATGCTGATCCTGTTGACAGTGCAGTTGAAACTACGATCGGCGACACAAAAGCATGGATCCTTTCCAAAGAGATGCAAATGATGTATCTCACCGATCATTTTAAGAGACACGCCATGGAGGGAGGAGTTCAGATAAGGCAATATGCTGATATTATTCTTCTTGATAAAAACACCAGGGTAATTATGCCTGATACTTTTATTGCAAATCCGCAGCAGCAGGATAAAGCACGATATAAAAAAGCAGCATACAGAAAAGCTGTAAGGTCGGTCACGGCAAAATACAGATTGCGTTATGTTACCGGTGATATATTCCCTTCCGTAACCTGGATGAAAGAGCGGTATAAATGCAGCGGCTTGAGGGTATTGGTGTATTATCCTCACAGATTAGGGAAGCTGTTGTGGCTGATTTGAGAGATTCCATAACCCGGGTTTCTGGTTCTTTCATCTACTAACGCCCCCTGTTCATACAATCATACAATTGTTTAATCAATTTACTCTTGATAATTGAAGCAATTCGATTACATTTGTTTTCAACAAGTTATTAAACAATTCCTTCTATCACTAATAGCCCTTTTTGCAACCATTAACCCTGTAAAAAGGTCATACTAAAAACGGATTAGAAATGAAAAGACTTATTATATATTTTGTTCTCATTCTTGCATTTCCCTCGGTTTTATTTGCACAGACTACTGTAGGTTCGGGTGGTGCTTATGCTACTCTTTCGGATGCTTTCACCGCTGTTAATGAAGGCGGCCTTAAAGGGAATGTTGTTCTCCAGATTGTAAGCAGCACAAACGAATCTGTGACATGTACTCTTTATCAAAACGGATATAATGGTACTTCTAGTTACACTTCAGTAACTATCTACCCCACGGGGTCCGGCTATACTATCAGCGGAGATATAATTGGGCCCCTGATTGACCTGAATGGAGCAAGCAATGTAATAATAGACGGCAGGGTAGGCGCAACCGGATCTGCAAGAGATATGGTCATCACCAATGTTAATACCAGCACCTCTTCAGCAACGATCCAGTTAAGTGAATCAGCTAATACAAATACCGTAAAGTATTGTGTTATCAAAGGGGCCGAAACCAGTGCTTCATCCGGCATAATCTTTTTCACAACGGCATTATCCGGCAGTGGGAACAACGGTAATATAATTGAAAATAATGATCTTACAGGCGATCCCGCCGGCAGACCTATAAATGCTGTTTTTTCGTCAGGCACTACAGGAAGTGAAAACAGTGGTAACGTTATCAGCAATAACAATATTTATAATTTTCTGTCAAACAGTACTGCCTCAAACGGGATCCTGATTTCTGCCAATTCAACAACTTTCACCATTTCGGGTAACAGCTTTTATGAGACATCTTCATTTGCACCTGCATCCGTTCCTTATAATATCATTAAAATTGACAATACTTCAGGAACCGGCTTTACTATAAGCGGAAACTTTGTTGGTGGTCAGGCGCCCACCTCCGGAGGATCAGCCTGGACGAAGACAGCCGGTAATAATATATTTTATGCAATATATCTGAATGTCGGAACCGGAACAGCCAGCACCGTTCAAAATAATACTATCAGAAACTTCAGCTGGAGCAATTCTTCAACGGGAGCATGGACGGCCATTCAGATTGCCGCAGGAGATGTAAACGTCGGAACAACTTCAGGAAACATCATCGGAGCAACGACCGGAACGGGTTCAGTAACAATTACCGGAGGAGGAAACGGCACAAACTTTTATGGTATAAATATTACAAGCACTGGAACTGTTGATTGCGAAAATAATAACATAGGATCAATCACGGCGACTAATTCCAACAGTAATAATGCCACCAATTTTTATGGTATAAATAAGTCTGCCGCAGCCGGAACTACAACCATAAGTTTTAACACCATCGGCAGCACTTCAACTATCAACAGCAACAGTGCCAGTTCTGCAAGCGCCACAAGTGCCCAAAGCGTTTTTGGAATAAGCAATGCCGGAACAGGAAATGTTACTATAGGCTCAAATACAATTGCCAACCTCAACAATGGTTCCACAAATTCTACTGTCGGGACTGCAGGTCTTATAAATGGAATTAAATCCACCAATGGGAACAATACCATTTCCGGCAATAACATTCACGATTTAACTAACTCAAATGCCAATAATTCGACAAACAACTCTGCTTCAGTTTGCGGTATTGCACTTACAGGAACCACCCTTAAAACTGTATCAGGAAATACAATTTATAACTTAAAAAACACCTTTGCATCTTTTACAGGAAGCATTACAGGTATTTATTTTACAGGCAATACAGGAGCCAATGCCGTAAGCGGAAACTTTATTTACTCTTTTTCTGTGACAGGAGCTTCTTCAACTTCTGCAAGTTTTTATGGTATTCTGACCGGTGCAGGAGCAACAACTTATTCCAATAATATTGTCAGCCTGGGAGGTAGTACTCAAACTAATATTTATGGTTTTTTTGAAACCGGAGCTCCAGGCGACAATAATAATTTATACTTTAATACGATATACATAAACGGAGTACCTGCGACCGGTGCTCTAAACAGCTACGCACTCTATTCCGCTGTTAATACAAACACAAGAAATTTCAGAAACAATATTTTCTCTAATGCCCGTTCAAACAGCGGAGCTACAGGGAAACACTATGCGGTTTACATAGTTTCAACCGGGGGAACCTATACAATTGATTATAATAATTATTACACCTCAGGGACAGGTGGAATGCTTGGATTCCTCGGCGCAGATAAACTAGACCTGACTGCATGGAAAACTGCTACAGGTCAGGACGCTAACAGCATTTCAACCGATCCCTCTTTTGTTACTGCCGGAGGAACTTTAGCTGGAGATTATCTTCCGGTAACATCCTTAAATGGTGTGACCGGGACAGGTATTTTAACCGATTACAATGGAGCAACACGCAGTCTGGGTACCCCGACAATGGGAGCACTTGAAGGAGGCTCCTGTTCCAATCCAACAATAGGAGGTACGATAGCGGGTGCACATAGCGGATGTACTCCATTCAGTCCTGCACCACTAACTAGTACACTTCCTGCATCAGGATATACAGGAACTTTCCTGGAATACAAATGGCAGCAATCAACAACAAACAGCAGTACAGGTTTTTCGGATATTCCTTCTACTAACTCATCAACATATGCTCCAGGATCGCTCACACAAACTACCTGGTACAAAAGAGTTGCAAGAGTATCATGTACAAGCTGGACAGGAGCAGCCGAATCGAATGTTATAGCAATTACAGTTAATGCTCTACCTGTTGCAAATGCAATTACGGGAGGAATTTCTGTATGTGTTGGAAGCACCTTATCATTAGTCTCAAATGCAACGGGCACACCAACACTTACGTATACCTGGGCTTCATCAAATTTCGGTGCAGCAACTGTAAATAACTCCGGAGTGGTATCCGGGGCAACAGGAGGATCTTCAAATATTACATATACAGTTACTGATGGAAATACCTGCCAGGCAACCTCTCCTGCATATCCTGTTACTGTAAATCCATTACCTGCTATTGGTTTAGCAGTCGGAGGGGCAGGAACAATATGTTCAGGAACCTCTACAAACATAACAGTGTCTTTGTCAGAAACAGGAGTTAATTACCAGTTAAGAAATAATAATGCAAATGAACTGGTGGGATCATCTGTTAGTGGAACTGGCGGAACTATTGGCCTGACAACATTGAACCTGACTTCAAACACATTATTTAATGTATTAGCGACCAACGCTACGACATGTTCTGCTAAATTAACTCAGACAGCATTGGTATCGATAGATCCTCCAAGTGCCGGAGGAAGCTTAAGCGGTACCTCTTCAGTAACTTATGGCTCTTCGACAGGAACTATGACATTAGCAAGTTATACAGGTATTATACAAAGATGGGAAAAACATGTAAACGCAGGAGGCTGGACGACCATTTCCAACACTAGTTCAACATATTCTGAAACACCTTCTTCTGCAGGAACATGGGGTTATCGAGCAGTTGTTAAGAGCGGATCATGTGGTGAAGCAAATTCAGCAGAATTCAGTATTACAGTGAATAAAGCGCCGCTAACAATCACAGCAACTGATAAGAGTAAACCATATGACGGATTAGCTTATAGTCCTTTTACCGTGACATACAGCGGATTTGTAAACAGCGAGACATCTTCAGTTCTTGGTGGTTCACTTAATTTTACCGGAACGGCAACAACGGCAACCAATGCAGGAACTTATGTTATCACCCCCGCAGGGCTGACGTCAGGGAACTACACAATCACATTTGTCGATGGCCAGCTTATCATTAACAAAGCGCCACTTACCATTACAGCTGCAGATAAGAGCAAGTCGTATGACGGGGCAGTATTTAGTCCATTTACAGTAACATACAGCGGATTTGTGAACAGTGAAACATCTGCAGTTCTGGGTGGCATTCTGGCTTTCAGTGGAACAGCAGCAACAGCAATAAATGCAGGAACTTATGTTATCACTCCCGGAGGGCTAACTTCCGGTAACTACACTATAACTTTTGTCAATGGCCAGCTTATCATTAGCAAAGTACCTCTTACTATCACAGCTGCGGATAAAAGCAAGCCGTATGACGGGTTTGTATTTAGTCCATTTACGGTAACATACAGCGGATTTGTAAACAGTGAAACATCTGCTGTTCTTGGTGGTTCTCTTACATTCACCGGAACAGCAACTACAGCAACAAATGCAGGAACTTATGTTATCACACCGGGAGGGCTGACATCAGCTAACTATACAATCACCTTTGCGGATGGGCAGCTCACTATTAACAAAGTAACTCTGACAGTTACTGCTGCTGATAAGATCAAGTCATATGATGGGTTAGTTTATAGTCCTTTCACAGTAACTTACACCGGATTTGTAAATAGTGAAACAGCAGCTGTCCTGGGAGGTTCTCTTACGTTCAGTGGAACAGCCGCAACAGCTACAAATGCCGGGACTTATGTTATCACACCCGGAGGGCTTACATCGGCCAACTACACCATAACTTTTGTCAATGGCCAGCTTATTATTAACAAAGTACCTCTTACAGTTACAGCTGCAAATAAGAGCAAAATTTATGATGGAGTAGTGTTTAGTCCATTTACAGTAACATACAGCGGATTTGTAAACAGTGAAACATCAGCTGTTCTCGTAGGTTCACTGTCTTTCAGTGGAACAGCAGCAACAGCAACAAATGCAGGAACTTATGTTATCACTCCGGGAGGCCTGGCTTCAGGGAACTACACATTCAATTATTTAAATGGTCAGCTTACAATTAACAAAGCGCCTCTTACGGTTACCGCTGCGGATAAAAGCAAATCATATGACGGGCTGGTATTTAGCCCTTTCACTGCAACTTACATTGGTTTTGTTAACAGCGAGACATCAGCTGTCCTTGGCGGTTCTCTTACCTTCAGCGGAACTGCAACAACAGCTACGGCTTCAGGAACTTATGTTATCACTCCAACAGGCCTGACTTCAGGGAATTACACAATCACTTTTGCAGATGGTCAGCTTACTATTAATAAAGCTCCGCTTACCCTTACTGCTGATGACAAAAGCAAATCATATGACGGCTTAGTATTTAGTCCGTTCAGTGTTACTTATAGTGGATTTATAAATAGTGAAACATCAACAGTCCTTGGTGGATCTCTTACCTTCGGGGGGACAGCAACAACAGCTACAACTTCAGGAACTTATGTTATCACTCCATCAGGCCTGACTTCAGGGAACTACACAATCACTTTTGTTGATGGTCAGCTCACAATTAATAAAGTAACTCTTACAGTTACAGCTGCTGATAAGAGCAAATCATATGACGGGTCAGTATTTAGTCCGTTCACTGCAACATACAGCGGATTTGTAAACAGCGAAACATCTTCTGTTCTTGGAGGTTCTCTTTCATTCATCGGAACAGCTGCCACAGCAATAAATGCCGGAAACTATGTCATAACACCCGGAGGGCTGACATCAGGTAATTACACGTTCAGTTATGTAAGTGGTCAGCTCATCATCGGTAAAGTACCCCTTACTGTTACGGCAGCTGATAAGAGCAAGGTATATGATGGATCAGTGTTTAGTCCTTTTACAGTGTCTTACAGCGGATTTGTGAATAGTGAGACATCCATTGTTCTCGGAGGTTCTCTGACTTTCAGCGGAACTGCGTCATCTGCAAAAAATGCAGGAACCTATGTTATTACTCAAGGAGGGCTGACATCTCTCAACTACACTATTACTTTTGTCAATGGTCAGCTTATCATTAACAAGATTAATCTGACCTTAACTTCTGATAATAAAACGAAAGTATTTCAACAGACAAATCCAACTCTTACCTATGTTATTTCAGGATTTGTTAATGGTGAAAATCAATCTGTTCTGGACGCTCTTCCATCGATCCAAACAACAGCAACACAAAATTCTCCGGTAGGCACTTATCCTATAACTATATCCGGAGGTAGTGACAATTGCTATAATTACATATATGTCGCAGGAACTCTTACAATAACGAGATTTCTTCAGTCGATTACTTTCACTGATATGCCAAAGAAACTGCTTCAGGGAGATACTTATACAATAGTGGCTTCCTCAACTTCAGGATTGGCCGTTCTTTTTGAGAGCATGGATACACAGATTGGTACTGTCACGGGGAATCAGCTGACAGGAGTTTCAAAAGGA
>JANXXP010000336.1 GCA_025350595.1 Bacteroidota bacterium | reverse complement strand
CCGGCGTGGGAGATGGTGGAATTGGGTGATATATTTGATGATTTGGAAACAGGTGTGAGTGTAAACTCAGAGAATAAAAATATTAGCAAAGGTGAGGTTGGCATATTAAAAACGAGTGCAGTGACTTATGGTGTTTTTAGACCAGAGGAACATAAAACTATCCTCCCCGAAGAAATTAAAAGGGCTAAGTGCAATCCAAGGAAAGACTCAATTATTATAAGTAGAATGAACACAGAGAACCTTGTAGGTGCAAGTGCTTATGTTGACAAAAACTATGAGAATTTATACCTGCCTGATCGGCTATGGCAAGCTGTAATAACTAAACCAGATATTTCTGCAAAGTTCCTTCAACTTATTATATCATCAGATCCTTACAGGAAAAAAATTAGTGAAATCTGTGGTGGAACAAGTGGAAGTATGAAGAATATCTCAAAGAAGAATCTTCTTGACATATCTGTGCCATTACCTGAATTTGGTATCCAGCTTAAAATAGTATCTCAGATTGAGAAAGAGCAAAATATTGTAAATGTCAATAGGGAACTGATCGTGATGTATGAGCACAAGATCAAAGACCGGATAGCGAAGGTGTGGGGGGAGTGAAATTTTAACTTATCAACCATGGATAGTGAAGGGGAACATCTTGAAGCGGTCGAGAAAAAATATGGCGACCGACTAAACGTAAAATACCAGACAGAAGATGATACATTTTACTCAAGGGAAGACAAAAAGAAGATGAATCGGATCGCCTAAGGTACTATATCACACATACACAATAGAGGATTGTCAGAAAAATAAATAACGCAAAGACAATGGCAGCTATTGGCTTAAAAATCTGGAGTATGCCAGGGCAGTTCTGAACAGGATCATGAGTGGAGTAATTAATATTATCACAGAGATAAGAATAGAATACGCACCCGATCCGGCGAAGGCTCTAATCGATAAGTATTTCACCTACAGTACCTGGAGGACACGTACGTTGTAACATTTAAAAGATGATTCAAAAGTTAGCCGTAACTATACCTCATTCAACAGCGCAGTAACTAATAAAATAAACCCTGCATCAGGTTCATACTTAATCCCCAACATGCATTTTAACCGAATTTAGAAAAGTTCTCATTTCAAAACAATTTTCTCTTTGCATACAGGAGAAATAAGATGTATATTTGGAATATGTCTGAAAAAAGTGAACAGGAATTACTTCAAGATTTGATAATCAAATCTGAAGATGACTTTGAAAAGAAAATCCTTTATATAGGCGCAGGAGCTCTTTTACTCTCACTCACTCTATTAGAAAAAATCATTCAACTTGAATACTCGTCAGGAATCTATTTTCTAATTGCTGGCTGGGTTTTTATAGTCTCTTCATTGTTGATCAACCTATCATCGCACCTAATCTCAAAGCTGCACCTGAGAAAAGCTCAGCAAGAATTAGATGATAACATTGCATTTGGAAACAGGCTTACTAATCATAAAAGGAGGGTTTTTATTGTTGAGTGTTTTAATTGGAGTTCAGCTGGTACCTTGATTATCGGGATTTTGCTAATTCTATTTTTTGCTTCTATCAATGCGATGCATCCGCATATAACACGGAATCAAACTGGTCAGCAAAAAGACACTATAAGCATTCGTATTATTAACTCAAAACAATATCCTATGACACCAGAAAAGAATAATCCTAAAATTAAAAACGAGGTAAGAACTCCACCAAGACCTACACCTGATACCGAGAAGAAAGGGTATACTCCAATGGCACCTAGGCAAGAAACTCCTGACCCAAAGCCAGTTGAACAACCATCTAAACCAGTAAATTCTGAAGATTAAAATATTAAAAGTATGTCTGATTTGTCGACCTCACTAAAAGAAATCTTCAATGAAAGAATTTCAAGCCCATTCTATGGCTCTCTGATCGTTTCTTGGCTATTGTGGAACTGGAAAATTCCCTATGTTACTTTTTTTATAGACCAGAGCAGGCTTGGAGATACCCCCAACAAGATTGACTATATTCTCAAGCACTGTAGTTATCCTTTGCATCTTACTTTATTTCCTGTTTTATCAGCTATAGTAATAATTGTTGGTATGCCACTTATAACTAACGGAGCTTCTTGGATTACAGAAATTTACGATACTTGGAGAATCAATAAAAAGAACGAAGTTCAAGGTAAACGGCTGATAACTGAAGCAGAGCAGTTACAACTCAGGATCGAAATTCAAAATCAAGAAGAGAAATACAGCAAATTAATCATAAAGAAGGATGAAGAAATTATCATACTTAAACAACAGCTTGAGATTGCTTTAAAACAACCCAAACCTAAAAATACATCGTCTCATCCCCAAGTGAAAAAAGATGAAAGCTACATTTCCGATCTTAATACTTTCTTTAAAGATAAGGTAGTGCAAGCAAACTTTTCAAAAATGGTTAACTATATTCAAAAAGATTGGGCTTTTGATAATAATTTGCCTTCCGAAGCAACTCAGTTCTGTATTGGGTTTAGTTTAATTGAACCTTCTGGACATGGTCGCTTTAAATTAACTGAAAAAGGGAAGTTTTTCTTGAAGGAATTTATTAAGAAAAATCCTACTCAAGACCTGTATGACAAGCAGTCTCAGATTATCAAATAGATCATTGACAGAGACCCATCTAAGCTCGTTTACTGCACTAACCTTTTTATCCATACATAAACCGGGCAGGTTGAGGTTACAGTGAATCAGGTTCACCGGAACGTATAGGGCAAGTCCTAACTGATCCGTTAATGGAATTCCCATAAAATTAGAAAATGTACCTAGCTACAAGATCAGTCAGAGATAGTTTTCTTACTCGGAAAATGTTTCGTAACTATCTCTAAATCAACCGAAAATATTATTATCCTATCAGAATATATACTCTAACTACCACTAAATCAACCGATACGTTTTTTCTCACCTCGGCATAACTGTCCACATCGCACAGGTCAGGAAGGTGCAGTCGCTCAGGTGTTATTTTGTTACCGTACATGGTCTTGTGTCCTTGAATGTAGAAGGTACAAAATATACTCCGTTAACCCATTTCACTACTAGTTTTTAACTCCCTTTCTTACATTGGTTACGTGAGCGCAGTTGGTCCCGCACTTGCATGGGGTGCAAGGGGGCGAATACTCTATCAAACATATAATCAATTTACCGAGATACACCAAAACATTTGGAGGGAGCATCGTACTGAACATCCAAACGATTTATTAATAGCAGATTACATCAGCAATGCTCCAGATGAAGTTGACGATCATATTGTGTTGAGAGAGATCCATAAGAAGATAATTGAGGAGGAGATAGAATTATTTTGCTTCTTCTTTGTTTTCAAGAGATTTCAACATTGTTTTGAATTCCTGAATATTAACAAGGGGCAGAAATATATTCTGATAATCTGTACCCGCTGTTAATGAAGCAAGTACACCTCTAGCTGAGGAATAACTTACACTCATCAGAGTAATAAGAAGATCATCTGGAATGTTAACCTGATTTTCGGCTGTTTGCTTTACTGCTCCCTCAAAATCTACAAAAAGGTAATCGCATTGAATTGTTGCACCAAAAAGCTTGACTGGTTCAGCTGTTTCAACCTGGCATAGGAAATCAGTCATTACCCTTATGGTAAAAATTCCAGTTGATTGATCAAATGCAAGTTGAAATCCTTTGGTAATCCCAATCTTTTCCTCCTCGATATTTTTTATGGGTAAAGTATCAAGAGAGTTCAGATAGGATGTTAACTTTTTTATACCTAGAAGCCTGTATTGTAATATTTTCTCATTCATATTATGCTGCCTTTAATTCACGGTCGATTTTTTTAGGGAGGGAAAATGACTCCTTAATTGTTGTAAACGAATGAAGCTCCATATTAAACCTACAAGTAGTGGTACTAGGTTTATAACCTAGCATTTCATTTAAATTTTTATGGATGCTATCAGTTTGTTCAAAGATTATTGATCCTATGAACCCCTTGTCTTTGGCAATAAAATGATTCACATCAATCAGATGGAAATCAGGTATTTTGTCTATTGTTAGGCATAACTTAACAAGCGTATCAAGCCTGAAATTGAGGTTTCCCCCGCTTAGAATCTGAGATACCCTTCCTTTAGATAAACCAAGGATTTCAGCTATTTGTTTATTTGGAATTTTGTTAATTTCAATGTACTCAGCAAGGTCATTGTAGATTTTATTCTGAATTATCTCAATCCAATAATCGCTGCTTTTCAATAATTCATCTCTTGTTATCATGTTTTCTTGTTTTTTAGGAACTCTTCTTTTAACCGTCTTAGTCGTGCAATGTCTTTTTTTTGTGTATTCTTTGAACCACCGAATACGATAATATTACCAACATCATCCTTAAAAAGATAGACTCTGTAAGCGTCCTTTTTAATTTCAAAATCTTTTACTTTATCAGTTTCTTTGCGTCCTCTAAGATCTTTGAACTTCGTTCCTGGTAGTCTTGATAGATTAGCAACAGATTCCATTGTAGCATAAATAGAAATTAATACCTTTTTTGTTTCTGCCCTATCCAATTCCTGACAGAATTCATCAAATTCGCAAGTTCCATCAATCTCCAATTTATAGAAATTGATTTTACCTTTTACCTGCTCTATTTTTATTAATGCGAATTTAGGCATAATAGTTTAGTTATAGCTAAACTTTATTTAATTATTTTATTATAAAGATTGATTTCTGGGTGAGAGTACTGACGATTTCCAAACAACATACATGATTTCAGGAGCTGAAACAAATTAAAATTCAGAAACATTGCGACCCTTTTATCAATACAGTATCAAATTTAATTAAAGTATTCCGATTATATCTTCTTATTGAACAAATTATTAAGTATACACCTACCTCACACACGCGCTTTCTGCGTTTTGTACTTTTGAGCTTTTCTACTTGCCCAACTTACCCTGGGAGTAATTAAATGTTACCTTTATCTTATTACCTACAACAACTTTTTCTATGGATCAAAGAAACCATATTAGCTTTAAAGAACGTGCCAGAAGGCATCAGATTAAATTTCGTGAAGATGAATTAAAAGTCGGATATGATGGTTTTGAGACTATCCTGACCGATGCTGATGCTCAGATTGGATTAATCTTTTTCGATGGGTTTAAGATTATTGAATATGCCCAGAACCGGTATCCGCATTTCAAACTAAAGGAAGCTTGCTTCGCAAATATGCTTAGAAG
>JANXXP010000329.1 GCA_025350595.1 Bacteroidota bacterium | reverse complement strand
TGACAGATTTCAAAATCAACATGTTTTTGCCCTGAATCCCTAAGGGAACATGTTGATTTTTCAGCTTTTCGCCCTTTAGGGACGGGGCAAAAAAAGCTGAAAATCAAAAGTATCCATAATCTGTCAAAGTAGAACTAAATTGTAATTTTTCTTTTCCTTGCTTCAACATTCCATTTTCCTGCTACTCTGTGTTCATTTACTACAGAAACATAATCATACAAAGCAACTGTCGGGCAGATATGGTAAGGGATACAATACAAATGATCTCCGGTATTAAATCCGGATGCTTCAGAACTCCTTATAACCATATGTTCCTCACTATGATTAATTACTGTAAATTCTTCCAGTCCAAAGATTTTTATTCTTGGTTGTGGCATCTCGGAAGCAACTGATTTATGTCCCAGATCGAGACAAAGTATATCCTTTGCAGGCTTGCTAACAACTCTAGTAAGCAAACATGCAGCATGTAAAAAATCCATATCAGCCAATGAACTGCTTGATTTATAGTCCCAGAGAAGAAGTGTTCCAGGACTGCATTCGATCTCTGCTCTTAATGCATGTATAGGGAAAGAGGGTGTTCCTCCTGCAATAATCTTAACTTTACTGATACCTTCATTAATAAGTTCATCAACAAATATTTTCACCGGCACAAATGCTTCGTTACATATTCTTTGCCTCAGATTGAAATCAGCTTCATGTATGTGACCATCATACACATGAAGCCCCTCTGCCTTAAGTCCTGGCAAATTGATAATCATTTTATAAAGGAGGGCAGCCTCACTTAAAGAAATACCAGTCCGGTTCATCCCATTATTAATGTCGAGCCATACGTGAGTTTTAAGACCCGTTTTTTTTGACATTTCTGATAGTTGATGAATAATATCTTCATTATCGGCAATGCATGATATTTCTGAATCAGGAAATTTCTTCTTTAGTTTGAAGAACCTGTTCAGGTTTGGACCCACAGGTTGCATTGCAAGCAAGATATCTTTTGCTCCGCACTTTGCAACCATTTCTGTTTCAGGTATTGTTGCGCATTTGAATTTAGTAATCCCATGTTTCATCTGTAATCTGATGATTTCCGGAATTTTATGTGTTTTAACATGCGGCCTCAATCTGTCAGTACTTCCTGCAATTTCTATCATCTTTTTAATATTGCTCTCAATACGGTCGGGATAGACCAGCAGGGCAGGAGAGGCAATATCTTCTACATTAGCTGCAATATACCAATTGATGTTTTCGGAAACTTCTTTTTCCATTCCTGTTAATCGTAAAGTTCAAACATAGCTTCAATCTCTACTGCAATATTTGACGGAAGTATCATCCCCACAGCGCTTCTTACACCAACGCCGTTCTCTTCTCCAAAAACTTCTGCCATCAACTCACTGAACCCATTTATCACAGCAGGTTGTTTATCAAATCCCGGTGCACAGTTCACCATTCCCAGCACTTTGACCAGGCGTTTAATCTTCTTCAGATCCCCAAAATGTGTCTTAATGGTTGACAACATTGTGAGTCCAACCTGCCTTGCAGCGAGTTTACCTTCTTCAGTGTCGAGATCTGCTCCCAGTCTGCCGGTCATGAGACTTCCGTCATTATTTATTGGTCCCTGACCTGACACATACAGGAACTTGTCAACTACCAGAACAGGTTTGTATACCCCTGCAGGTTTTGGAGCCGGAGGTAATATTAACCCCAGCTCAATTATTCTTAAATCAGGATCGAGTTTCATAGTTTTGTGGTTAAGTAATTTTTTACCATGGATTACACGGAGTACCACGGAGGCTAACGTCTCAATTCTTATTTAAATCCGTATAAGTCCGTTTTAATCTTTTTTAATCCGTATTAATCAGTGTAACCCGTCGTAATATTTTTTAAACGAATAATTCTCCTTTCATTATGGTCACAGCCTGGCCAGATATTTCAACTCTGTCTTCTTTCAAAGATACTTGTAATATCCCAGATCGTTTTGAAACCTGGTGTGAGATAAAATCCTTTTTACCTGTCCTCAAATGCCAGAATGTTACCAGGGCACAATGAGCTGATCCCGTCACCGGATCTTCATCAATACCAAGAGCGGGAGCAAAGCAACGTACACAGAAATCAAACCCCGACTCTTCTGATTTTGCAGTGACAATCAGATCTCCGTATTCTGAATTCTTCATCATCCTGAAGTCGGGTTTCATATTTCTGACCAGTTTTTCATTCTCAATCAGGGCTAATGTCCATCCGAAAGCGCTTTTATAAAACTCTGCCGGTTTGGTTCCAATCATCTCTTCAATTTCTGAAGGAACAGGAACTTTAGTAATTGGAAAGACAGGGAAGTTCATAGTCACTTGTTTTCCCGATTTTCTGATCTTTAGTATTCCTGCACTGGCCTTAAATGTTATTTCCTCTTCCGGTTTTAACATTTTGGTTTCATACATAATGTGAGAAGCTGACAGAGTTGCGTGACCACATAATGGAACTTCAGCTTCCGGAGTGAAGAATCGTATTTCTGATCTTTCTTTTCCCGGGACAATAAAAGCTGTTTCCGAGAGGTTCAGTTCAGCTGCAATCTTCTGCATCCATTCGGCGGATGTTCCTTTTTCTACAAAACAAACACCTGCAGGGTTGCCTTTAAAGGGCTCTGAGGTGAAGGCATCGACGTGGTAAATTATTCGGTTTAATGCCATATTTAAAGATTTGTTTTCATGGATTTACATTTCAGATTGAAAGTAAATATAAGAGGAATTTATTGTTTGGCAATTATGGGTAGTAAAGAAAACATCTAAAGGTTGTGAGTATTTAGGAGACAGAAGAACTAAATGCGGTGAGCTCGGCAAAGCCAAAATACGGATTAGAAAGATGTAAATAAAGATTAGTTAAAAGGGAGAGCCTGCCCCGCCCTGGCGTGGGGAAATTTTATTCAGTATTTGTTTTTGCAATTAACTCTTAGCTTGACGGTGATGGGGCAAAAAGGCCCTTGAACCTTTGCGCCATTGTGCCTTTGTGTCGTTTCGTCATTCACCGGTAAATATTCCATCTTCACAGAATTTTAACTGTAACTAAACTAATAAAACTTTTAAAACCAGCAAAGTTTACATAATTTTGATCCGAGTGAATTACCTGATTCGAACAGCTATATCCGATTAAATCCATTCGAAACGCAAATTGATTATAAACAGATTACGATGAAAAACAAACAACTTTTTACAGTAATGCTTCTGCTATTTACAGCGGGAGGATCATTACTGGCACAAACGGGCAGCAGTGAATTAAAGCTTTCTCTAAAAGATGCTCAGGATTATGCACTTCAGCATAATAAATTGGTTGTCACCTCCAGGATGGATGTTGAGTCATCTAAAATTGCTCTTTGGGAGACAATCTCAAACGGATTACCGCAGATAAGCGCTTCCGGTTCATTTACAGATAACCTTAAACTGATGACCACCCTCTTGCCGGGAGATTTCTTTGGACAGCCGGGTACAAAAGTCCCGGTTACATTCGGCTCGCAGTTTAATTCTGGAGCAAATGTACAGGCAAGTCTACTCCTGTTCAATGCCCCTTTTTATATAGGTATAGAATCAACAAAACTTGCACAAAAGCTTAGTGAACAGAGCCTTGCTAAATCGGAACAGGATACCAGGGAATCTGTAACAACGGCTTATTACCTGATACTTGTTTCAGAAAAATCACTTCAGATACTCGATGGGAATATTACAAACCTGAATGAAACTCTTAAATCGACAAAGGCAATGTTTTCAGCGGGGATGGCAGAATCAACTGATGTCGATCAGATGGTTTCGAATGTTACGATGGTTGAAAATACCAGAAGTTCTATGCAGAGAACAATTGAGCTGAATTATAATTTGCTCAGGTTTCAGCTGGGAGTTACTCCTGATACAAAAATAATTCTGGCTGAAACTCTCGATAGCTTTATTTCAACAATAAATATTGAGGCACTTTTGTCGCAACAATTCGATCAGAAGCAAAATGTGACTTACAAACTTATGGAAAGTCAGGAGCAGATGTCAGCACTGATGTTGAAAACTCAAAAAGCATCGGTACTTCCGACACTTGCAGGATTCTATAGCTACGGTGTAAATGGAATGGGCGATAAGGTAAGTACTCAGCAATGGTATAAAAACTCCATGACAGGTCTTCAGTTATCTATTCCCATTTTTGCCAGCGGGCAGAGATACACAAAAATCAAAAAAGCTCAGATCAACCTCGATAAGGCAAGAACTACAAAGGATATGATAACCGAACAACTTACCCTGCAGGAGAAGCAGTTAAGATATAATCTGGTAAATGCTAATCTTCAGTACATCAGTCAGAAAAGCAATATTGATGTATCTAAAAGGGTTTATACCAGCACCGAGAATAAATTCAAACAGGGGATGGCTTCAAGTCTTGAGCTGACCCAGGCTAATTCTTTATTCCTTCAAGCCGAAAATAACTATGTGTCTGCATTAATGAACCTGCTGCAGACAAAGCTTGCGTTGGATAAGCTATTAAATAACATGTAGGAAGAAGAAAAACAGGACGAAATAAGTAGAAATAAATTGTAACAAATAATAAAGAATATAATAATGAAATACTTCAGATTAATTTCGGCAATAGTGGTAAGCGGCCTGATACTTTCAGCCTGTTCATCAAAAAACACAACTAGTGTACCTAATGCCGCAGAGGCAGTTGTTCCGGTTGAAAAAGCAGCAATTCCTGTAAAAGTTGAATCCTTGTCTAAAACTAAAATTTCAAGGACAATTGATTATACCTCAACAGTTCTTCCTTTTGAAGAGGTGAATGTTGCTCCTTCAACTCCGGGCAGAATTGATAAGATCTATGTTGAGGTAGGTGATAAAGTGACTAAAGGTCAGAATCTCTTTTTGATGGACCGAACACAGTTGTACCAGCTGAAACTGCAGCTTAGCAGCCTGGAAAAGGATCTTAACCGTATCGACACTCTTTTGAGATCAGGCAGTGCGAAGCAGCAGCAGTACGACCAGATGAAAACCCAGTATGATGTTACTAAAACAAATGTTGTATACATGGAAGAGAATACTTTACTAAAAGCTCCATTTGATGGTGTTGTTACGGGTAAATATTTCGAAAATGGCGAGATGTATTCAGGGGCACCGACAACCCAGACAGGTAGGTCTTCTGTTGTTACAGTTATGCAGATAAATCCACTTAAGGTTACAGTAAGTATTTCGGAACAATATTTCCCACTCATTAAGAAAGGAATGAATGCCTTTGTTACTTCAGATGTTTACAAAGGTGAGACATTCACCGGTACAGTTTACAGGGTTTCTCCCACAGTAAGTTCCTCAACCAGATCATTTAATACAGAACTTGAGCTTCCAAACAGAAATGACCTCCTCAAACCGGGTATGTTTGTAAGGGTATCAATGAACATGGGCGAGGTAGAAACATTTGTAGTACCCGCCAGTACAGTTCTTGTTCAGGAGGGAACCAACCTCAGGTTTGTCTTTGTTGAGGAAAACGGTTTAGCAAGGAGAGTTGACGTTGCGATTGGTAAAAGATTCGACGATCAGCTTGAAATCATCTCAACAACACTAAAGGAAGGTGATAGACTTGTAACAGAGGGACAATCAAAGCTTATAAGCGGCGAGAAAATTGAAGTTGTAAAATAATATTAAGAATCTCAATAATAGTAAAATGAGTATATATAGTGCTTCAGTTAAACGACCTGTTACAACCATCCTGGTTTTTGTTGCCCTGATGGTAATAGGTCTCTACTCACTGGTACAGCTTCCGGTCGATCTTTATCCCGAAATGGAGCTCCCGTTTGTAGTAGTCTACGCAACCTATCCCGGAGCCAGCGCTTCCGATATCGAATCAAATGTAACCAGGCCCCTCGAAAATTCACTTAACTCGGTAAGCAAACTTAAAGAGATCACTTCAACATCGAGTGATGCAGTATCTGTCATTTTCATGAACTTTGAATATGGAACCAATCTTGACGAAGCTTCAAACGATATCCGTAGTGTGCTGGGTCTGGTAGAGAGGGTTCTTCCTGAAGGATGTGAAAAGCCTGCCATTATTAAGTTCAGCACCAGTATGATGCCAATAGTTTTTTATGCTATCACGGCAAAAGAGAGCTATGCAGGCCTCGAAAAAATTCTTGACCAAAAGATAGTAAACCCCCTGAACAGGATCGACGGAATCGGATCAGTTGCACTTGCAGGTGTTCCGGGGCGAAAGATCTATATTGATGTCGACCCGAGAAAGATGGAGGCTTACAACCTCACGATTGAACAGATCGGAAATGTCATCAGGGCAGAAAACATGAATATGCCAGCCGGTTATATTGAGATGGGGCAGACTGATTACCCTTTAAGAATACAGGGTGAATTTCCCGAGAGTGATGTGCTTAAAAAGCTGGTAATAACCAGTTATAACGGAAACAGCGTCTTTCTTAAAGATATTGCTTCTGTGAATGACACTATACGCGAATCGAAACTTGATACAAAGATTAATGGCACCAAGGGGATGAGTCTGTACATCCAGAAACAATCGGGAGGGAATACGGTTAAAGTTGCCAAAGAGGTTGAGAAAGCTCTTGCGACATTAAAGAAAGATCTTCCTTCTGATGTCAAAATCGAGAAATTGTTCGATAGCGCCACATTTATAAAGGAATCAGTAAGCAACCTTACCGAGACTCTTATGTATGCCGGTATTTTTGTTATACTGGTTGTGTTGTTCTTCCTCGGACGATGGAGGGCTACATTCATAATCATTCTCACAATACCTATCTCACTAATTGTGGCATTCATTTACCTGTTTATTACAGGAGAGTCAATAAATATCATTTCGCTTACATCGCTTTCCATAGCGATAGGAATGGTGGTAGACGATGCCATTGTTGTCCTCGAAAATATTACAAAACATATTGAGAGGGGGAGCAGACCGCGTGAGGCAGCCATTTATGCAACAAATGAAGTGTGGCTGGCAGTAATTGTTACAACTTTAACCGTAGTTGCAGTTTTCTTTCCTCTGACATTTGTTAAGGGTCTTACCGGAGTACTGTTCAAGCAGCTTGGAATGATCGTTTCAATAACTATTGTTACTTCTGTTTTCGCAGCTATAACACTTACTCCGACTCTCAGCTCTCTTTTACTTAAGCTGAATCTACCGCATCACAATGCGCCATGGTACACCTGGGATGGCAGTATCAGGAAGCTTCTCGACGGACTCGACCATTTTTATGAGAGGACATTGAAATGGGCTCTGCGTCATAAAACAGTTGTTTCGTTATTTGCAGTAATAATCTTTGTTGGTTCAATGCTTCTCTTTATTGTAATTAAAACAGAGTTCTTTCCACAGGCAGATGAATCGAGACTCACAGCTAAAATACAGCTTCAAACAGGTACCAGGGTGGATCAGACTCTTCTTACCTCAGTTAAAATTGATTCTCTCATTAAAGTTAAATATCCCGAAGTCAGAATTATTTCCACCTCAACAGGTTCAGATGATCAGGGCGGGTTTGCCTCAATTTTCAACGCCGGAGGTTCCCATACAATTTCGTACAGTTTAAGCCTGGTACCAATTTTAGAGAGAAAGAAATCTGTATTTGAAATTTCAGAGGAGATGAGAGCTGATTTCGCGAAGTATCCTGAAATTATTGACTTCACAATAAGTACCTCTGATAATATGGGGAGCTTTGGGGGAAGTGCGGTAGATGTGGAGATCTATGGTTATAACATAGCCGAAACAAATATTGTGGCTGAAGATCTTGCAGCAAAGATCAAGAAAATAGAGGGTTGCAAGGATGTTACGATTAGTCGTGCCAAATCAAAACCTGAACTTCAGATAATCTTCGATCAGAATAAGATGATGGCAAATGGTTTAAATACAGCAATAGTTTCGACAGCCATAAAAAACAGGGTTGATGGTTTAACTGCCACCAAGCTCAGACAGTTCGGAGATGAATATGATGTTGTTGTAAGATTTCAGAAAGACGCGCGAAGCACTCTGACAGATATCCAGAACATCGGTATTACAAATATGACGGGTCAGGTTATCAGGTTAGGTGAGATTGCAGAGATTAAAGAATACTGGTCGCCTCCTACAATTGACCGTAAGCGCAAAGAGAGGATAGTAAAAGTTTCATTCACTCCTTACAAAAGATCACTTACTGCTATCCAGCTCGATGTCCAGAAAGCTATTGACGGCACAGCTTTGCCATCGGGGATCATGGTTCAGATTTCAGGTGCTATTAAAGAACAGATGGATGCGTTTATGGATATTGCCTTCCTGATACTGATAAGCCTGATACTCGTTTACCTGGTTATGGCTTCGCAGTTTGAGTCACTGAAAATGCCATTCATAATAATGTTCTCGATACCATTTGCATTTTCAGGAGTTGCGATAGCTTTGTTCCTGACCAATACTTCTCTTAGTGTTATTTCGGGTATCGGGGCTGTGATGCTTATCGGTATTGTTGTTAAGAACGCAATTGTTCTTGTCGACTTCATCAACCTCATGCGTGAGCGCGGGCATGAGCTTTACGAAGCAATTGCAATCTCAGGAAGATCGAGGCTGAGACCTGTTCTCATGACATCTGCCACAACAATTCTTGGTATGTTGCCACTGGCAATCAGCAAAGGATCAGGTTCAGAATTGTGGAGCCCGATGGGTATAGCCGTTATAGGTGGACTGGTTTTCTCAACGATGGTGACGCTTATTATAGTACCTGTTGTTTATGCAGTATTTTCAAAACATGGTGAGAGAAACAAAAACATTGCTCTTTATTCAGAATTTGATTTCATGAATGGGGATAATGGTAATTCAAAACAAATTGAATCGAATAAATAACTGATTATGAAAGCTATAATGATTATATATAACCAGGCACATACCGAAAAGATTGAGTACCTGATCGATAAACTTGGAATAAAAGGATATTCTTTGTGGGAGAACGTTCAGGGAAGAGGAACCAACACTGGTGTTCCTCACCTTGGAACCCATGCCTGGCCCGAAATAAATAAAAGCCTTCTTACAATTATTGATGACGAACTGGTTGATATTGTTCTTGACAAGGTAAAAAGGATCAATAACGTAAATGATGAGGTTGGAATCAGGGCATTTGTCTGGGATATTCTGAAAACGGTATAGATTGTGTAAGGAATGGTCGCGACCATTCCCTGTAAATACATATTTCGCTGATTTCAGAACGTCATGTCAGCCATTGCAAATGGTTTTCCGTGACCCGGATAAACATTTCTGATTTTCAGCGATCTTATTTTGGTTATACTGGCTTCGAGTGAAGCTAAATTCTCCACCAGATCCCCAATAGCTGGTTTGCGTCTGTTGTTGATAGTATCGCCTGAAAAGAAATCCCCTTCGGCAGTGTAGATACCGATTGAACCGGAGGAATGTCCGGGTAAGTGAAAAACCATCGCATCAAGCCCATAGTTTCGGAGATACTGACCGTCGGAAAGGAATATATCGGGTTCAAAAAGTTCGAGAGGGTATTTTTTCATAAGCGGTTTGAAAAGCAGGGCAAATAGTATTTTCCGTGGGATTCGTGAGATGACTGATGAAGTTCTAATGCGGTTAAGATTTGATTTGCCTGTTCTGCATAGACCGGCATCAGCCTCATGAATGGCAATCTTAACCCCGTATTTTTTCTGAAACCATGCACAGTTGCCGATATGGTCGAAATCGCCGTGTGTTGCAATGACCAGTTTAATATCCCCCGGAGCAACACCTTCTCTTTCCAGAGCTGCTTTCAGTTTATTTCTCTTCATTGGAAGTCCGGTATCGATCAAAAATGATTCGCTACCTGTTTTAATAAGGTAGGCGTTTACCATTCCAGGTTGAAGATGTGTGATTTCCATTTTATTAAGTTTTATTATCAGATTTTCTTAAAGCAATATATCTTTACTATTCCCAAAATATGCAAAAATATTGATAATTGTTAGAGAATAATCCAACATTTTACTTTCACCTCAGATGTTATGTCACCTAGTCACAAAGACGCTTCCTCGCTAAGTCTTTTTCATCCCTTCTTCTCATGTCCATTTGTCGTGAGTCGTTTGTCGTTCGTCGTTCGTCGTTTGCCGTACGTCGTTCTTATTTGCATTTCCCAATCCCTTTGTTTAACTTAGATTCGATAAAAGATTGAAAGTCAGGTAAACGCACTCATACGATCTGTATTATAGCATTTTAGATCATAATGCGCTTGTGACTGACGGGGCGGGAGCGCATCCGGGCGGGAAGGAAAATGGGGAAAAAAGAAGGAGAAAGGAAAAAGGAGAAAGGAAAAAGGGGAAGTGAGGTTCGGAGCAGTATCCTCAGTGATGAGGCAATAAAGAGCATCGACCGGTTAAGAAGC
>JANXXP010000283.1 GCA_025350595.1 Bacteroidota bacterium | reverse complement strand
GGGGGCTTAAAAAACTGATTTCATCTCATTTCCCTATGCTTTGCCCCCAAAGCTTCCCAATCCTTCCAGCTTTTTGCCCCCAAACCCCCTATGCTTACGGCCCCCAAACCCCCTAAAGGGGGCTTAAAGAACTTACTTCATCTCATTTCCCTATGCTTTGCCCCCAAACCCCCTAAAGGGGGCTTTATCAATTGATTAATTATCTTGAAATTAGTAACTTTATGCTTCGCTGTATTTAATTTAAAAATGTATGAATATGAGAGTAATTGAAAGAAATATGTTCTATGGAGCAAATAAGAAAATATTTCTTAGAGCTGTAGAATTACGGAATAACATGACTCCTGCCGAGCAATTATTATGGCAAGAATTAAGGAAGAAGGAAATTTTCAAAGTTCGTTTTAAGAGACAACATCCTATTGGGATTTTTATTGTAGATTTTTACTGTCATAAACTCAAACTGGTAATTGAAGTTGATGGGGATATCCATTTAAGAGAAGACATTAAGGAACATGATGATGGAAGATCGGCTGATATTGAAAACCTTGGGATAAGAATCTTAAGATTTACAAATAGGGAAGTTTTAGAAAACATGGAAATGGTTAAAAGACAGATACTTGATGAAATTAATTCTGTAAGCCCCCTTTAGGGGGTTTGGGGGCAGAAAACAAGGGGATGTATATGAAATTAAGAAATTGTCAAACAAAGATTACTTCAGGAAATCAGTTCTTTAAGCCCCCTTTAGGGGGTTTGGGGGCAAGCAAATGGGGAATGTGACTTTATTAATAACCACCACAAATATTTAAATAAAATTTACCTTACTTTTGTCTTCTCAAACCATTACTTAATGCAAAACAAATTATTCATCTATAACAGCATGACGAAGAAGAAAGAACTCTTTATTCCTCTTCATGCTCCATTCGTCGGATTATATCTTTGTGGACCCACAGCTTATAGTAATGCACATCTGGGTCATGCACGACCGGCAGTGACTTTCGACTTACTTACCAGGTATCTTCTGCACCTGGGTTATAAAGTCCGGTCAGTACGGAATATTACAGATGTTGGTCACCTTGAAGATGAGAATGCAGGTGAAGGTGAGGACAGAATAACAAAGAAAGCACATCAGGAACAGCTTGAACCGATGGAAATTGTGGAGAAGTACATGAATACTTATCACAAAAATCTTGAGCAGCTGAATACTCTTCCTCCTTCAATCGAACCAAGGGCAAGCGGACATATAATTGAACAACAGGAGCTTATAAAAGAAATCCTTGATAAGGGTTATGCTTATATAGTAAATGGATCGGTCTATTTTGATGTCCTTAAATACAACGAAAAATACAAATACGGAAAGCTTTCAGGAAGGGTTCTTGAGGACCTTCAGAGTAATACCCGGGTTCTTGATGGACAGGAAGAGAAAAAGAATCCTTTCGATTTTGCCTTATGGAAAAAAGCTTCACCCGAACATATTATGAAATGGCCATCGCCATGGAGTATCGGGTTTCCGGGCTGGCACCTGGAATGTTCAACCATGAGTACAAAATATCTTGGTGATGTGTTTGATATCCATGGTGGAGGAATGGATCTTATGTTCCCACATCATGAATGTGAAATTGCACAATCAACAGCCGCTCATGGTAAAGAATCGGTCCGCTACTGGATGCATAACAATATGATCACCATTAATGGCCAGAAGATGGCGCGGTCGCTTGGGAACTTTATAACCCTCGATGATCTGTTCAGCGGAAAAAACAAGCTGCTTACTCAGGCCTATAGCCCAATGACAATCAGGTTTTTCATTCTTCAGGCTCATTACCGAAGTACAGTTGATTTCTCAAACGAAGCTCTTCAGGCTGCGGAAAAAGGACTTCAAAAACTGACGAGAGCGATAGAGACACTTAACAGACTCAAACCATCTGAAGTTTCAACTATAGATGTTCCTAAACTTAAGGAAAAGTGCTATGCCGCATTAGATGATGATCTGAATAGTCCCATTTTATTGTCCCATCTTTTTGACGCGGTTAAGTTCATTAATTCGGTAGTTGATGGTTCTGAGAAAATAAACAGTTCCTCTCTTGAAGCATTAAAAGCACTTTTCAACACTTTTATCCTCGATATTCTTGGATTGAAGAATGAAGCTGCAGGAACAAATGATGAAAAGCTTACTGGGGATTTGATGAAGATAATAATTCAACTGCGACAGGATGCAAAGAATAATAAGGACTTCCCTACCTCAGATAAAATACGGAATGAACTAAACAAGATTGGGATTACACTGAAGGACAGAAAAGATGGCGTTGACTGGGAGAAATAATTACGTGTCCAGCGAAGTTCTGATCGGATCGGTACCTGCTGGTGGCAACCATCCTATCCGTATTCAGTCGATGACAAATACCGATACTCTGGATACCAAGTCCTCTGTTGCTCAATGCATCAGAATCATTGAGGCTGGTGCTGATTACGTAAGGCTCACAGCTCAAGGGATAAAAGAAGCTGAGAATTTAGCACTTATAAAAAAAGAATTACGAAAAGCAGGTTTCAGCACTCCTCTTATTGCTGATATCCATTTTAATCCTATAGCTGCCGAGACAGCAGCACGGATTGTCGAAAAAGTGAGAATTAATCCGGGAAACTATGCCGATAAAAGAGCTTCCTTTGAGAAACAGGAGCTTTCTGAAAAAGAATATAATGAAGAGCTTGAGAGGACACATATAAAACTGCTACCTCTTATTAATATCTGCCGCGGGAATAAAACAGTTATCCGTCTAGGTATAAATCACGGCTCTCTCTCCGACCGTATTATGACCCGCTTTGGGAATACTCCTGCCGGAATGGTGTTTTCGGCAATGGAGTTTATAAAGATCTTCCGGGCTGAAAACTTTAGCGATCTGGTTCTGTCAATGAAATCGTCCAACACTTCAATCATGATTGAAGCAACGCGGATGCTAGTCGGAATGATGCAGAGTGAAGGTATTTCATATCCCCTTCACCTGGGAGTTACTGAAGCCGGAGAAGGAGAAGACGGAAGGATAAGATCAACTGCCGGCATCGGAGCACTTCTTTCCGAAGGGATAGGCGATACTATACGGGTATCACTATCAGAAGATCCTGAAAAAGAGATTCCTGTAGCAAAAAAACTTGCCTTATATTACCCCAGAGGATTTTCATCAGGGAAACCTGAAAAACCTCTATGTTTTAAAGCCCCATCATCAAAACCTGAGATCTTTAAGAATATATCTGGTCCACTGGTAATTTCAAACATGACATCATTCGCTGAGATACATCCGAAATCTTATATTGATGCCGGTTTCAACTTTAATGAAAAGACAGGAGAGATAAAAAGAACCGACAACTCATCAGACTTAATAATCGCAAGGGGGTGTCCGGAAAATATTCCATCTGAAGTCACCATGATACTTCCTTACAGAATCTGGACTGAAAACCAAAATAAAAAAAATCTGTTCCCATTATTTTCTCCTGAAACATTTCATGAAAGCACTTACCAGTCCGATAAACTCAACGTAATGCTTACCGGCTCGCATTTCAATATTTCATATCTCAAAAAACCGGACCCTTCAACGACTCTTTTAATCTTCACTTTTAATCCCGAAACTGAAAGATATGCCCCGGATGCTTTTCTGAATGCACTTGAAGAACAGAAACTTTACCATAATATCATTCTGAATCCGGTTTTCCGTGAAAGCAATATTGAAGAACTTCAGATAAAGGCAGCATCACTTCTTGGACGTTTTGTGATTGACAAAAGAGTTTCAGGTATATCGGTTACCAATTTTGGCGACATTAGTTTCAAAGAGGTAACTGCCATAGCTTTTTCAATATTGCAGTGTACTGAAACACGTATTACACGTACATTATATCTCTCATGCCCCACATGCGGACGCACTAAATTCAATCTTCAGGAGTCGGTAAGAAAAGTAAAAGAGGCAACAGGTCATTTAAAAGGGCTGAAAATTGCAGTTATGGGTTGTGTCGTAAATGGCCCCGGAGAAATGGCAGGAGCTGATTATGGATATGTTGGTGCAGGAGATGGGAAGGTACATATATATAAAGGTACTGTCGCTGTATTAAAAAATATTCCGGAAGAAGATGCGGTGAGGGAGTTGCTGAGGGTGATTAATTACCCCCCAGGGGGGCAAACGAAATGAAATTGAAAGAGCTAAACCAATCTGAAATCCAACTGCTTCTTCTGCAGATCTGCCTTTACAACCACAATTTTAACTGGATCGCCAAGGGTGTAGACTTTACCTGTTGAACGACCTTTTATGCAGTAGTT
>JANXXP010000254.1 GCA_025350595.1 Bacteroidota bacterium | reverse complement strand
GTCTCTCTGTCATAGACTATTTTTTTGTCTCGATCTAAGATCTTTCGGAATATTGGATTTCGAATAGCTTGGTTTTCTAGAAGATCAATTTCTCTACCAAGGAGCTTTTCAAGCTTTTCTTTAAAATCGAAATAGTTGTCAGCATATTCAAGAATATCTACATTATCAAATTGAACGAGCATATCTATATCGCTATCCTTATTGAATTTTGGAGTTAGAATGGATCCAAATAGATATAGTTCTTTAACCTTGTGTTGTTTGCAGAGGATAATTAATGAGTCAATATTTTTCTCAATTATATTCATGAATCAAAGATAGGAATTCTTTTTGTTCGGATTGTCAATCCGGCTGCGAGTTAAACCTAACGGCCCGGCGGTATAATTAGGGTCTGCTGATAAAGTAAAATCATACACATATAATGTTAATAATCAGCGTAATATGTTCATATCTTGAGCTCGATAAAATTGTAAAAATGCAGATTTATACATACATTTCGTTATAAACATTTGCATTTATGGTAAAGTACGATTCAGAATGCCAGTTGACAATAGAAGAGTTCAAAACTTCTTTTCAATCCTCCTTACTAGCTGATAATCGGTGGGTTAAGCTCAGCAAGGTAGTTCCGTGGGATAAATTTGCTTCAGCCTATATGTCCATGATGACTGCTGATTTTGGGCGTCCGGGGATTTCCCCCCGGATTGTTCTTGGGGCTCTAATCATTAAGCACCTCGAAAAGTTCGATGACAGAGGAGTGATCATGGCCATACAGGAAAATATTTACATGCAGTATTTTGTCGGGCTGAAGGAATTTACTACACAACCGGTGTTTGATCCATCACTATTTGTAGATATCAGAAAACGAGTTGGACACAAAGTATTTGATTCTCTCAATGTTGAGTTGATAAAATCGGTCAACCGGAAGGAAGATAAAAAGGACAAGGAGAAAAAGAAAGATTCTGGCAACACATCAGCGAAGAACAAAGGGAAAATGCAGGCGGATGCTACAGTTGCTGATCAGTATATTACCTATCCAACTGATAATGGGATCCTAAACCAAAGTCGCAAACAGTGTGAGAAATTTATCGACAAGCTATATAATAAGAGTGGCAAAACAAGTGTAAAACCCAGGACTTACAGGCGTGAAATAGATAAGGCATATCTGGAGTACTCAAAGAAAAAAAAGAAGAGAGAGGCCACTCATCGGAAGATGACCAGGAAATTACTGGAATGCGTGAAACGTGATATCAGGCACATAAACAACATGCTGGATGTTTTTGAATCGAATGGAGCAGAATTTCCTTTAAAGCACCCTGATCAAAGAATGTTTTGGATAATCAATACAGCTTATGACCAGCAGAAACTTATGTATGACACAAAGTCACATAGTTGCCCTGACAGAATTGTAAGCATATTCCAGCCACATGTAAGGCCAATCCCAAGAGGCAAGACGAAGGCGCAGATAGAGTTCGGTTCAAAATTGGGAGTAAGTCTTGATAATGGCTTTGCAAGGATCAATACCTTCAGCTGGGATGCGTATCATGAAGGGGGAGATTTGATTTGCCAGGTTGAATCATATAAGGAGTTACATGGTCATTATCCGGAGCTGGTTCAGGTAGACAAGATTTATGCCACACGAGAAAACCGAACCTGGTTAGCAGAAAGGGGTATAAGAATAACGGCTGTTCCACTTGGCCGAAGAAAAGGCAAAGAGAAAGAGACTTATTATCAGAAACGTAAGCGCAGAAGAGAAGCCACAGAAAGAAATCATATTGAAGGTAAGTTTGGGCAAGGCAAGAACGGCTACAACCTGAATGAGATAAGGGCTAGACTGAGAAACACCTCAGAAAGCTGGGTGGCATGTATCTTCTTTATAATGAACCTAATACTCTATGAGAAGGAGTATTTTTTTGGCTTTATTCTGGCAGAGGTTACTACATTGCAAGTCAGAATACAGGAATATATGAGGGAAATTATGACCATAATTTCCCCGGGAGAAGATAACCTGGCCAAGGAACTAGAGTCAGGCTATTTATAAATCTACTTTAACAGCAAACCCTAATTATTACAGGATTTTCAACTGTGGAGGATGCCTATAAAAGTTATCCCGGACTTGAGGAATTAGGATATCCCGATATTTCTTTGATTAAGACGTATAGCAGAAAGAGATAAAAATTACGGTTGTGGCAGCTGCTTTATCACGACGATCTCTTTATCTCTGATAGTTCTGTCAGGTCCTAATGAGGTTTATCCGGCTATATCTGCCGCAGACTATTCATATAGCCTGGCGATCAGGAGAATAAGGTATAATGCCCGGGGCGGAAATCACTCTGCAGAGCCGAAGCCAGCGCAAATGACCTTTACTTTCCAAGTTTTCGTACTCCCGCCACCTCTCCGGGTGTGACAGGAACAGCCTTGTTACCCCATGCATTTCTGATATAAGTGAGTATGTCAGCAATTTGCTGGTCAGTAAGGTAATTCTGGGGAGGCATAACCTGGTCGTAATCCCGTTCGTTTACTACAAGAGGTCCCTGTAGTCCGAATAACACTATCCTTACAATATCCTTTGATGGACCTGTAATCTTAATATTTCCGGCCAGAGGAGGGAACGTTCCACGTACACCTGTACCATCCTCCTGGTGGCATGAAAGACAATATTTACTGTATAACAGCGACCCCGGGGATTGACCCACTGGTTCAAGGTTTTTATGCGCGTTCCCATAGATCCTGAAAATCAGGCAAAGGGCGGCAATCGTTATCAAAAAACTACGGACTATCAATATTTCCTGTTATAAATTATTTTCCAAATAGTTCCTTCCTCAGAATCCGATACATAAAGCGACCCGTCGGGCCCCTGGGCCAAACCCATAGGCCGGTGAACGGCGTCATTCGGGCTTTTTACAAATTTAACTCCCGCAAACCCATCAGCAAAAATCTCCATATCGCCCGAAGGTAAACCGTCTTTAAAAGGAACAAATGCCACAAAGAATCCTTTCTGCTCCATCGGGGCCCGGTTCCAGGAACCATGGAAAGCAATGAAAGCGCCATTCCTGTAACGTTCCGGTAACATGTTCCCGGTATAAAACAACAGACAATTGGGTGCCAGATGCCCCGGAAATGCCATGATGGGATCTTTTGCACCGGAACAGCGCCCTGTGGCCTTTGTATCTCCTCCATACTCAGGGGCTAACAGTTTCTGCTTTTTGAACT
>JANXXP010000222.1 GCA_025350595.1 Bacteroidota bacterium | reverse complement strand
CTTCCCAATACCGATCTTACCAAAAATAATATTGCTTTAAATGGCGATATGGCTGTTACAGACAAAATTACCGTTGGAGGTTCCGTATCTTATATAAGCAACAAGAGTAATAATATTGCTGAGAACGGTTATAACGGTGGTAACCCGATGCAGTCCCTTGGACAATGGTTCGGCCGTCAGGTTGATATGTCTGTTCTTAAAGCCAGATACAATGAATTAAATCCGGTTACTGGTACTCCATTCAACTGGAACTCAAGTTATCATAATAACCCTTACTGGAACCTTTACAATAATACAAACTCAAGGAACAGGGACAGGATGATTGGTAACGTTAATTTGAACTGGAAATTTAATAACTGGCTGTCATTCAGGACTATGGCCGGAACTGACTGGTCCATTGAAGATATAATGGAAAGAGTAGCAGTTGGGGACGTAGGTATTGGATATCCAAGTGGCTATTTCAATAGTTACTCAAACCGCAGGCAGGAGATCAATGCTAACGCAAGGCTCGAGTTCGTTAAAAGTTTTGGTGATTTCGCTTTTACTGGAAGCTTAGGAACTGAATATAACCATTATAATGGTAAGTACCGTAATACAAATGTGGCAAAGCTACTTGTCCCTGGACTGTATGCAGTAAGCAATGCTGCTGTTGCAGCAACAACAGATATGACTGAACGCCATACTGAATTACAGAGTGTTTTCGGAACTGCAAACTTTAGCTACAAGAATTTCGTATTTCTCGATCTGACAGGAAGAAACGACTGGTCATCAACATTACCACTAAATAATAACTCCTATTTCTATCCGTCAGCATCACTTTCATTTGTTGTTACCGAAGCATTTGGGATTAAATCAGACGTTCTTTCTTTCGCGAAAGTGAGAGCAAGTTATGCACAGGTTGGTGGTACTGCAGATCCTTACTCACTCCAGGGTGCTTATACTGCTGATCAGCCATTTAACGGTAATCCTTCACTTTATTATACATATACAATTCCTGCTCCTGATCTCAGACCACAAAATAAAAAATCAAAAGAGGTTGGATTTGAAGTGAAATTTTTACAAAACAGAATAGGTCTCGATGCTTCTTTCTATAAAGAAAATACGATCGACCAGATAATGAACATAGCTGTCTCTAATACAACAGGATTCAGGACTAAACTCGTTAATGCAGGAAACCTTCAAAACAGTGGCGCTGAATTGCAGTTAAATATTACTCCTATTCAGAGTTCCGCCTTTTCATGGGATATATCTATGAACTGGTCAAAGAACAAGAACAAAGTTATTTCGCTATTTGGGGATATGAAATATCTGAGTCTCTATAGCCTTAGCTGGGATGCTTTTGCATATGCATTTCCCGGTAAAGATTATGGAACAATATATGGATATGCACTTGTTCGTGAAAATGCAACTCCTGTTTATTATGATGAAGCTAAAACTCAGCTCGCTTATTATACTTATTCAGGAAGACCTCTTGTCAAGACGAGTGGTGAATATATCCCTTCAGGACAGAGAACTCCTCTCGGCAATATTTACCCTGACTGGTTCGGAGGAATTACAAACACCTTCAACTATAAGAAACTTTCCTTAAGCGTACTTATTGACTTCAAGAAAGGTGGAAAAATTTTCTCTGAAACACATATGTTCAGTGAATACACCGGTGTGCTTGCCAATACTGCTGCAATCAATGCCAATGGCAAAAATGTAAGGGATGCTATTGCTGATGGCGGTGGTGTTCTTGTATCAGGCGCAGTGTATGGAAAAGTAGACGCTAAAACTGGCGCTATTACATTTCTTGATGAGACAGGAGCTGCAAGTGATGTACCGGTAAACAACACAACTTATGTTGATGCCAATACATTTTATTACGACTATTATAAACTACATGAGTTGTCAATCTTCGATGCAAGCTATACTAAGTTACGCGAGGTTTCATTGAGTTATTCGTTTGTCAAAGTTGGTTTTCTAAATAAAATTGGGATTAAAGATCTGAATATCTCTGCAGTGGGACGTAACCTGTGGATCATTCATAAAAACATTCCGGATGTTGACCCGGAGGTTGGTAATAGCGCTGGCAACACATCTGTTGGAGCTGAGCAAAACGCCATTCCATCAACCAGATCTTATGGTTTCAATATAAAGATTAGTTTCTAACCTATAAAGTATCTGAAAATGAAAGATTTAATAAAATCAAAAAAAATCATACTGGGATTGTTCACGATAGTGGCCCTTCTCTCATCCTGTACTAAGGATTTTGAGACATTGAACCAGAACCCGAATTACCCATTAACAGTGGCTGCAATTGATGCTTTCACAAACGCCGAGCAATCTTCTATTGGAGGTATTAGCAGAGGTGGAGGACAACTTGGAGGCTGGATACAGCATACCTACCTTGGACCCTGGAGCCAACAGTGGTGTAAAGTACAGTACATTGATGAAGACAGGTATCAGCCTCGTGATATGTCTCCTTACTTTCAGGATCCCTACACTAATGAACTCAAAAACCTTTCAATAGTTATTACAAAGGCAGGATTAGAGAATAACGAAAGTCTTGTTGCTGCTGCCAAGGTCATGAGGGCATGGGTTTTTATGTTTCTTACTGATATATGGGGTGATGTTCCTTACTTCGATGCTTTAAAAGGTCTTGAAGTTGCAGGTACTTTGACTCCCAAATATGATACCCAGGCAAGTATTTATGCTGATCTGCTTGTACAGCTTGAAGAGGCTAATGTAACTTTGACTGGAGCATCAGATAACTTTGGTTCTGGTGATATTATTTACGGAGGAGATCCGGCAGCATGGAGAAAGTTTGCAAACTCATTAAAACTCAGGATACTGAACCGCGCTGCAGGCACACCATGGTCATTTACCTATAACATGGCAGGTGGTACTCAGGTAACAGTAACACCTGGTGCTGCCGCTCTTGCAACTGCTGATGCTCAGATAGGCGCCATTCTTGCTGATCCGTCAAAATACCCAATTTTTGAATCGAATGAGGATAATGCACAACTTTCTTTCCCGGGCCTTCCATATAGGAATCCGATCTTTAATGCTCTTTATTCCAGAACTGACCAGGGTATTTCAGAGACTTTGGTGAATTGGTTGAAAGCAAGAACTGACCCCAGGCTTTATATCTATGCTCAGCCGACACCAAGCTCTGTGGCTGCTGATGTTGTCCTTCCTTATGATTCACTTCAATATGTTGGTTTCCAGAACGGACGCGGGATCACTTCAGCTTTATTCCCTTCAATTTCTCTTCTTGGAACACAAATTGCATATACAGAGAAAGCGCCACTATATGTATTGTGTCTGGATGAGGTTGATTTTATCAAGGCTGAATACTATAAACGTATAGGTAATGATGCATCCGCTCAGGTAGCATATGAAGCAGGTATTGCAGCTTCTATGGCACGATGGGGCCTTACAGATGGTGGCCAGGTTTACCCATCATGGGGTAAAGGTAAACCACCTGTCACCATTGTTAGTAAAAATGGTTTTCCAGTTAACTATGACACTTATCTTGCCAATCCGCTTGTTGCATGGGGTGGTACCGATGCTCATAAATATCAGCTGATCTGCGAACAGAGATGGGCAGGTGAGTTCGGGCAGGGTGTTCA
>JANXXP010000216.1 GCA_025350595.1 Bacteroidota bacterium | reverse complement strand
TCAGAATAAGAACTTCCGGATCGAATGGTTTGGTGATGTAATCATCTGCCCCGATCTTGAGTCCTCGCACTATGTCTTCCTTAAGACTTTTAGCTGTCAGGAAAATAACAGGTACTTCGGGATGACTCTCCTTGATCTTTTCGGCGAGGGTAAATCCGTCCATTTCAGGCATCATAACATCGAGTACACAGATATCAAATTTATCCTTGTTAAACAACTCCCAGGCTTCCTTACCATCGCGTCCCAGTGTCACTTCAAAGCCACTGATTGTGATATATTGTGTCAATATATTTCCAAAATCTCTGTCATCTTCAGCTACTAAAACTTTCATATCCCGGATTTTTTGAATTATTTGTTATAGTTAATGTAAATATACAATTTTTTCGTGGTTAAATTTTCTTATGAAAACACCCGACCCGGCTTATTCAGATTTAATAATTTTTGACATTTGTGATTTGCCATTTTCATTGATGGCTTCGATACTGAAATAGTAAACAGCTGCCTTATCCATTGATTTGAGCCAGTAATCGTTGCTGCCATAAACCATTATACAATTATACAGTTTATCGGGAGCTGTGCCCATATAGATGTTATATCCGTAAGCATTATCATTCTGGGTCCATTTCAACCAGGCGCTACGTTTATCTTTTTCAGTACGTAAAACGATAAAGTTTTTGACCGGTTCAGGCTTATTACCATGTCCCGAGCCAAAAACACGTAATCCGCTTATAGCAAATTTCCCGGTAGGCACATGAATATTCTCCAGTTTAATATACCTGGCTTCAACCGGAGAAGATAATTCAAGATAATCGTGAGGAACATCACTCGTATTTTTACTTTTGTCTGTCAGTAATTGCCACTTTTTCCCGTCGGTTGAATAGTAAAGTTTATATTGATGATAGATGTTGGTTTGTTTTCCCATCAATGTGGCATCCTGATCAGCATAATTAATCTGTATTGCTCTAACTGTCGAAATTTCCCCCAGGTCAGATGAGATCCATTCTCCTGATCTATCTGTTAAAGCAGACCAATAGCTTTTAATATTCTCATCTACAGCATTATTGGCAGGATATCCTACCATGGAAGAAGATACCTGTACCGGTTTGTTATAGTTAAGAAGCATCCAGCCGGCAAATCTGCTGATAGAATGATCTGTTTTTCCGTCAGGAAGGTAATGAGGATAGTCGCCAAAGGCGGTGTTGCAATACATTATGTCGTCCTTATCAAATCCGGCAGGCCAGAATCCTAATCTTCTCTCAAAGCTGTTCTTGACAGAAATGGAAATCGTACTGATATGCCAGTAATTATCCCATTTATCCTGAAATGTTGCCCCGTGTCCGGCCCCGCGTGCAAACCCACCCGGTTTATAAGATAGCGGCATTGACTGATGGCTAAAATATCCCAGTGGATTATCAGAAACAGCAACCCCGTCGGCGTATCCGCTGAATTCTGTTCCCGGAGCGCCATATTGCAGGTAATATTTTCCGTTGTGTTTTGTCATCCAGGCACCTTCAATAAATGGATTGAGGAAGGTATTATCAGAATTTTCACCAAACCGCTGCCATCCGTACCGCTCATCATTTAGAAGAAGAAGCTCTTTTCTGGCTCCGATTGGTTTGAACGTTTTTCTGTTTACCTCTATGCCGTAAATAGGATATGCATTGCTGCTTCCATTATACATGTAAAGCTTTCCGTTATCATCTGTAAAAAAATCAGGATCCCATCCACCTATTTCAAATGAGTCTACCACTTCTTTCCATTGGTTTGCTTTAGGATTGGTACTCATCCATATCGGGAAATTTGTAGAATATGTCGATCCGAAAGCAAGCAAAGTGTCTCCCTGAACCCATACTGCCGGCGCACAAAGATCATCATAAACTTTATGGTATGGTTTCAGAAACGATTTTGAAACAAAGGTCCATTTCCCCAGGTCTGGACTCCACCAATATCCCCACTGGTTGGTTGAAAACAAATAGTAGTCACCTTTAAAAAGTACAATTACAGGATCAGCTGTCGCCCTGTGTTTTCCTGATTCTGTAAAATTTGGGATAGGACAATAGCCATAATCAAGATTAAGAGGGTTGCAGTATGTTCTCTGAGCTGTAAGAACAGAAGAATGAGAGACTGATATTATAAATATTAAAATCAGGACTAATTTATTCATATTCAAAAATATTATGAATTTGTTGGAATTGCAATGGTAAAAGTACTTCCTTTCCCCGGTTTACTGCTGACGGTTACATCTCCTCCGTGTGCTACTGCAATTTTCTTGACATAATAGAGTCCAAGCCCAAGCCCTTTGAATTTATGTATATTGCCTGTCGATGCTCTGTAGAACTTATCGAAAATATGTTTCTGGTCAAGCTTATTTATTCCAATACCATTATCAGAAACAGTTATACATATGTTATTATCCTGTATGAACCCCTCGACATCTATTACAGGAACCCTGTCAGAATACTTCACTGCATTTGAAAGTAGATTGTTCATCAGGGTTGTAAAATAAATTACATCCAGATCTAGTTTGGCTCCGCTAAGATTGTATTTCTGATTTAATGTTGAGTTGTTTCCGCCTCCGGATTTAAAACTACCTACTACATCGTTCAGGAACTCTTCAATATCGACTGTCTTTTTATCAAGCTGGAATTCAGTTCTCTCCCACATGCTTATCTCGAGTATCATGTTGATAAGCTGATTCAGGTGAACACTTTGTTTTCCAATCAGTTTTGCTGTTTCAAGTATCTTGGCATCATTGTTTCTTATCTGAACCATTTCGAGAGTCTTGCCGGCAACGGTAATCGTTGATAAGGGGGTCTTTAGCTCATGAGTCATATTATTAATAAAGTCAGTCTTGAGATTAGATAATCTCTTCTCTTCCGTGAGGTTCCTGTAAGTTATTATGAACATTATCCCTACCAGAAGGATGCTCAGAGTACTAAGTCCAAGAGACCACGACATCTCCTTCAGAATCGTTTTCTGCTGATCTGAAAAGTCAATAAAATAATCGAATACTAACTTGTAATTATTATCCTCCTCAGTAAACCAGTTCACCCAGATTTTTGACCTGTTGATTTCGGGAATTGAGGGTCTTCTTCCTCTATCGCCAGCACGGAGGGGTGGACCAAAATCTTGATTTCTGTACACAATTACCGTATCAGTGCTGATCATTTCCAGGTAATTTATAACTATAGAGCAATTAAAGTTCTTTTTAAATCCCCTCCTTTCGAAATATGAAGAAAGCATACCCGAAAGATCCTGTTCCTGGTTAACAACTTTTGTGACATAATCTAGAATATCGTTTTTCCTTGCATCAAGTTCTTTTACATCTTTTATTTCATGCAGATCTTTAACAGCCTGTTCCGAATATCTTTTCAGAATGAACCGAACCGTATCAAATCCATCGGTCGGCATTCGCCTGCTGATAAATGTTAGTGCATCTTTCGACAGACTTGTATAACTGAGTGCAAACATCTCATTTTTTTGTTTCCAGATGCCAACAATAATAAATACCTGCACAGATATGAGGATCAGGATGGATGTAACACCAAGGATAAGAACAGTATTTCTTTTTTTCATCAGGTGAAATTTTTCTTTCTCAAAATTATTCATTTTATTGATACTTACCGGAAGTTATTCAAACATTAACCCGGCGTTAACCCTGTGTTAACAAACTAACATCTGATGGTGCATTATCTTTACATCGTTAAACTTAATAAAAGCAGCCATGAAAAAGCACAGTTTATTCTTAATAGTTATTTTCCTTGTTTCAATGGGTTCTTCGTTTCAGCAGGCATCTGCTCAGGAGAAGACAAAGGAAGAACAGGAAAAAGAAGTAAAGATTCAGAAAGCCATCGATGAACAGAAAAAGGCAATGGCTGAACAGAAAAAAGTTCAGTCAAAATCTGAACAATCACAGATAGAGTATAAGACAGAGATGGACGACGCCATGAAAAATTTAAAAGTTGTTGTTGGGAGCGATGGAGAAGTTAAAACCGTTGATGTTATTGGCCCAAGGAATATGCCAAGAGGTAACAGGTCATTTGCATTTGATGAACCTTTTGAATCCTCATCTTTCTCCGGGCAGGATATGCGATCATTCTACGGACATTCAATGGGTGGTGATTCAGAAAGGACTACCTGGGATTTCTCGCGGTCGGTAAAAGAAAATACCTTCTCAAGGGATTATCCATTTGATGTTGAGAAAACTGCAAAGAATGTTGTTATGTCGATTATGGGAGATTGTAAAGCAGGCGAGATACGGATCAAAATTATTATGCCAAATGGCAAAAATTATTCTGATATCGTAATTGATGAATCGGGTAACCTCAACTGGAGAAAGTCATTTTCCATTTCTGAAACAGAAAATCTGGATAAAACAGGTGAATGGAAGTTCCAGGTAAGCTCAACGAAAGCAACAGGATTTTTCAAAATATCACTTCAAACATATTAGTTAGTTAATTTTTCATTCCTTTAAAGTTGAAAGGCCGGCTCTTCTGAGTCAGCCTTTTTTATTTATAGCTCAGGATAAACTATTTACGAAGATCATTGTTTATTTATATATGAGATGAAAAAAAATGATTTTCTTCACTCCCCTTGGGGATGGGTTAAACGAAGAATATCAATTTTTAGTTTATAAGTATTCCGGTCACTTAGTTTTTTTTATGGATAAGATGATGTTATTAGTGACATTTTAGTAGTTTTATCGCGGTTTTAAAAACAAATAATTATTTAATATCCTGACGTTTTGCTGAGAGAAAATAATAGAAAACTGACTTTATTGCTGCTTTTTTCAGTAGTATTATCCTATGGTCTTGTTTATGGTCAGAATGAGGAAAAACAGGTTAAAAAGGGAAAATTACGTGAGTTCACAAAAGATAGCCTGGCTCTGATTGAAAGTACCCAGGCCGGTACTAACTCTGAGACACCCGATACAAACTTTACTTATGAGAAATACGTGAGCTTTTTACAGAAAGTTTCTGATAAAAAGAAATATCTTGTATTGCCTATAAATGAGTTCAGAAAAGCCGTCGATAGTTCAAGAATAGTAATAGGGTTGAGGCACGATGTGGATTTAGATTTGGGAAAGGCATTACTCTTGTCGGAAGTTGAAAAATCAATGGGATTCAGATCGACTTACTATATTCTGCATACCGCAAATTATTACCTGGCACATCCCGAGGATAAGGCAATTCATAATGAAGCAATTCTTCCCATACTTAAATATATGCAGGATGACTCTGGCTTTGAGATCGGATGGCACAATGATCTCGTAACCCTTCAGGTAATTTACAATATCGATCCTGTAGCATTTCTGCATCAGGAACTTGCATGGCTGAGAGACAATGGATTAAAAATTACAGGCACTGCTTCTCATGGCTCATATTATTGTAAGGTTAACTCTTATTTAAACTACTACTTCTTTAATGAATGCAGTGATCCTCCGACAGGACTGGGAAAATTTCCGAATAATAAAACTGTACCGGTTGATTCGAAAATTATCACTATCAAAAAAGCAAATTTAAGTGACTTTGGTCTCGAATATGAAGCATATTTTCTAAATAACAATAAGTATTTTTCAGATGCTTCAATTGAGAATGGCAAACGTTGGGATATAGGAATGCTTGACCTGAATTCTCTGAAGCCGGGAGACAGAGTCATAATATTACTTCATCCCATATACTGGCACAAAGGATCGAAACTGGCAGAAATAAAGTCATTTACCATACCCGGTCAGAAAAGCAGCATAATTAATTCAGGCGACTCGTCTGTAACAGTAATTATGCCGCTTGGAACCTCCAGAAAAAGATTAACTCCATCCTTTTTACTTTCCCCGGGTGCTTATTCAAAATGTTTAGGGACTTTACAAATAGGAGGATCATCAACAAATGATTATGAGAAAGCCGTTATTTATACTGTCTATGCTGAGAACAGGATTTACAAAAAAAAGTGGACAGTAAACGTTAAGATGCCTGAACCAAGCGAATGTGTATTCGAATACTTTACAATAGCCGGATTGACTAAAAAGGTCAATATTGATGCAAAAAACAGGATAATAAAAGTAAAAGTTTCGGATGAAGCCGACCTGTCAGGTCTGATTCCAACGTTTACTATCTCTCCCGGGGCCAGAGCATGGATAAAATCAATAGAACAAAAAAGCAGCGGGGGAAAAACTGATTTCACAAACCCGGTGATTTACAGGATAACGGGAGAAGATAGTGTAACTAACAGTGAGTGGACTGTTATAATCAAAAAGTAAGATGATTTTCTTATTCTAATTGAGCAGATGTTCTACCACCTTTTACACTTTCAGCCCTGATTGTGAATTTATTTCCGTCTTTTACAATCCACTTCAGATCAACACGCTGATAACCTGCAATGTTGAGGATCGAAATACGCTGAGGATTCTTTTTCTGCTCCTGGTTAATATTCATGTCCTTATTCAATACTATCATACCTGCAATCACATTTCCCCCGTCAAGATAGACATAATCAGGCGGATCGATTTTAAATTTCATGTTGCTGGCTGAATGTGTGGGTATCATTCTCTTATTTTCAATAGTAGCGCTTACCTCTTTTAGCCCACCGGGAAGTTTTTTAACTTTTATATCACTGATTTCCAGTTTAGGCGACTGGTAAGCATTATAAATGCAGAAAGCAGCATTTCGATGAGCATCAGATTCTAACAGGAACCCGGGATGAAGGCGTCCGAAGTTTTTACTAAAACCGCCAACTTCAATTTCACCATAAACAGGATGTGTCACTTTTTGCCATGGAATAAATGCGTCTTCAAACAATAGAAGTTTGTCAAATTCGTAAGGATCAGTATTTGTTGTGTCATAGAACATAAGGTAACTGTTCCATAGTTCATTGCTCCATACGAAACATCCCATTTCCCCGTGCCACCAATCGAGTTCACCACCATAAACTGTGTACATATCTTTCCAGATTGTAACCAGTTTATAACCGGGTATCATCTCTTCACCTTTTTTGCCGATGGTGTTTATGACTTCATCATCAGACCTGCTATAGGCTTCAGCACCTCCACCTTTTATTGATGGCCCTCTGAGAATAAGTCCCCCGGAGTTATGAAAAGATTGTGCTCCGGTTATATTCCTGTGTTTAAGGGTAAAGTCGCGGATTGCCTGGTTCTCGGGGAAGGAGAATGGATATTTGTCGGCTCCATTTTGAACGTAGTTTGGCTCCCAGTTGAAGCCCCAGTCACGGTTCCCATCGTATCCTCCGGGACCGTCCTCATTAATAAGCCCATCACCATCGTTGTCAATACCTTCATAGCCAAGTAATTCATATTCACCCTTTTCGCCCGGTTCTACACGAATCATTCTGCGAGGATCCTTCGGATCTGATTTATATTCACCGTTAGGATTTTTTCTTCTCATCTGGCTGATATTCTTATCATTATTGAGATCATCGTAACCATCTTCATCGATCAGACCATCTCTGTCATTATCTCTTGGAACAAGGCCGGATCTTGGAGGAACTCCCACGGAAGTAAAGTACTCCCTTGCATCTGGATTAATTGTAGGGGAGATATAAAAAGTTTTGTCTTTTAAAAGTTGTTTTATGAAAGCATTCTGTGTGTACATTTCGCATAAGTACCAAGCCGTGTAAAGAGCCATCTCAGTCCCCTGAAGTTCAATTGAGTGAATATTCCCGTCAATCCAGAAACCTGGTTTTGTATCAGGAGACTGAACTTTTTTATCAGTAATTGTCAGAACTATTATGTCTCGTCCCTGGTACGATTTACCAGCTGATTCCATTGTTACAAGATCCGGATATGCTTTTGCCAGTTTTTTGCATAAGTCGATCACTCCTGCGTAGGTATAATATTTGTTCCATGTTGCCACTACTTTAGGATTTGCGGGAGATCCAGCTGCTCCGAAGAATAACTCTTCATTCTGTGCATTTAAAACTGATGCGGGAAGAAGCAGAAATGAAGTAAGAATTATGAAAGAAAATATGTTTTTCATGATTTGATTTTCAATATAGTACTACTTAAGTTCAATTGTTGAGTTTATAGTTCCTGTATTCAGAGCTCCTGCAGTTAATTTCAAGGATCCTTTACCGCTTATCAGCCAGCTGAATTCTGCTGATTGATCACCTTCGAGACGGTTAATCATCTGAACTTTTTTACCGCTTAGAAAACTTTGTCCGTTTCCAGGTACAAGAGAGATTCTCATAATTCGGGTCCAGTCGTTGTCTTCTCCGATTTCTGCACATGTTGCAAAGAGGCCCCTATTATGGACCTTAAGTGTAATTCTGAAAACATTCTCGCCTGCATTTTCAGTTTTTAGATCTAAAAATTCAAGCTCGGGATGCATTAATGCAATTGCTGTTATAAATTTATAGTTTTTAGTAATCAGATCGCCAAGAGTATCAGCAGGTGGATTGATCATCGCAAATGGCTTAATTCCTCCTACCTCAGTTTTTTTGTCAGGAAAATCGGGATGTTTAATTTCAGTCCAGGGAACAAAGACATCATTCATTTTATTCTTCTCGGCAAATTTCAGAAAAGCTACCTCTTCATTTTTTCCTTTTTCTAAAGGGAACCACCATGCCGGAGTGCCGAAACTGTATCTTCCATAATGATAATAAGCCCATTCCATAAAATTTCCGGGACTTGTTTTTGCAACAGGAGCACCTTTAGCTCCAGTTATCTCATGGTATTTATCCGAAACCATTTTATTAACTGGTTCATCTGTTTTCATTATTGATGTAATCCTTCTGTCAGAATAAGAACGGTCAGAAAATTTCCAGGGTTGTCCCAGGTTATCCTGAGGTCCGAAAGTAAAAACAGCATATATATTAAATTTATCGAAGAGAAAATCGGCAACAGCTTTTGTTTCCGCTTCTGAAACAGGGTATAATCCGGCATTTAAGCCATACGCTTCATAATTGTACGTGAAGTTGCGGTTAAAGTCTACACCCCCTTCTCCGTCTTCATTAAAACTTCCATCTTTATCATTATCAACACCTTCAGAGTAAACCAGGTAGCCGCCAGCCTGCCCATCGGAAAGATCTGCTTTTACCATAACCCTTTTATCTTCCTTCGATTCTGTATACTGTCCTGATGGATCCTTAACACGGATGAGAGTAATGAGTCCATCCTTATTCAGATCTTCATAAGGGTCCTCATCAGTAACAAAATCCCTGTCATTGTCAGTTGATCTCGCATTAACCATCCTTTCATATTTCAGATCAGAAAAGAACTGCTCAGTGGCGTCGGGACTGACATCAGGAAATACATAAAAAGTAATTTTATCAAGTAATCCTTTTATTTCAGGGGATTTAGATTCTTTAAGCAGCGAACCAGCGAAGCCAAGGGCTAGTTCCTTTCCAAGGATGTGATTCCCCTCAACACCTCCGAAAACTGCTATTCCGGGTTTGTTGTCTTTATCATCGTTACCGATTGATATTACCCAGATATCTTTTCCTCCTGCTGTTTTAACAATCGACTTAACTGTGCATGAGGAAGGATACTCTTTTCCCAGAGCATCAATTTTCTGCGACATTGTGCTAAAGTTGTTGTATTGATTCTGAGCTGTAAGCCGGAAACAGCCAATAAACAAGATTAATGGCAGAAGTAAAAATTTCATAACTATTTTCATTATTGAATTAATTTCGTTACTTTTTGGTGTGTCTGCCAGTTCTGTTTGAAGGAGATCTGAATTGGCAGTTATTGAAAAACGGATCCCAATTCCTGTTTTGATAAAATTCTGTTGTTCTGATATTAAAATATCCAAGGATATGTTTTGGTGATACAGTATAAACCAATTCGTCGTTGTCGCTGTAATATGGTTCGGTTATTGACATTACTTCCTCCATTCCGATATCATTGTCATTCGAAACACAGGTATACATTTCATAGATAGCTTTTGGTATTGCTATAATTATGGTATAGTTGCCATAATCTTTTCTTTGAAAAAGAAAATAAGTAACCTCAATTGCTTCATTAGGGTTTACACGATCGGTGGAGTGGGGGAGCTGACTTTCGAAGACAAATCCCTCATTCATAATACTTTCAACAACATTAAACTCTTTGGTGTTATGGACGAAAAAATAGCAGTCTTTAAAATTCTTCAGTATATCGGCAAGTATCTCTCCTTTATTCTTCATCCTTACGATAGTAGATTTTTGTTAAATCATTTTCAAAAATAGCTTATATTATTTTATTTACAACACTTAAACCATTTGTTCTGTTATATGTTAAATTTGTAATCGAAATTGAGTTTTGAGCTTTATGAGAAGAATTTTCTGCTTTCTTATTTTTGGTTTATTGGTTTCATGCAGCCCGAAAGGCCACGATAATGGTGATAAGATTATTACTGTCAGTATCGCTCCCTTTAAGTATTTTGTTGAAGGCATTGCGGGTAATGATTTCAAGGTAAACATAATGGTCCCTGCCGGAGCTGATCCGCATACCTACGAGCCATTTCCGGAGCAGATAAACAAACTCAGAAAATCTGTAGCATATATAAGCAACGGATATCTGGGATTTGAGATGATCTGGCTAAGCCGTTTCTATGAGACAAACAGTACAATGAAGAAGCTTTCACTAAGCGGGAAGATAACTCCCCTGGCTTCCGTTCACCATCATGAAGGGGAGCACGTGGAAGGAGCAGACCCTCACTATTGGGTTTCTCCAAAATGTGCAATGATTATGGCTTCCTCGGTCAAGGAATTTTTATGCGGACTGAATCCGTCACAAACAGAGAAGTACAACACGAATTATGAGGCGCTTATATTAAATATTCAGGAGGTTGACAATAAGGCTCAGGAACTTTTTAAAGGAATACAGAACAGGTCCTTTATGATCTACCACCCTAATTTAGCATATCTTGCAAGAGATTATAATCTTGAAGAAATAACTGTTGAGTCTGAGGGAAAAGAACCTCCTCCTTCCAGAATGAAAGATCTTATTGACAGAGCAAGGAAGGATGGTATTAAGACAATTTTTGTGCAGAGAGAATATGACTCCAAAAATGCGAAAGCAATTGCGCACGAAACAGGAGCTGAAATAAGGATTATTGATCCTTTGTCAGAAGACTGGAAAGGAGCAACTCTGGATATCATAAATGGTTTGCACAAGAGTTTAATTGAAAGTTCAAAATAACCTTTAAGTATGGCTTATTTGTTTGAAATGCAATCTTTATCAGCTTCCTATGATGCTGCTACCGTATTGCAAAATGTGAATTTCAAGGTTAGTGAGAGTGATTTTATTGGTGTTATTGGTCCAAACGGGGGAGGTAAAACAACCTTATTGAAAATAATATTGGGATTGCTCAAACCAGCTTCGGGGAAACTTACTTTCAATAATGAACTTTTAACAGAAAAAAGTATCGGGTACCTTCCGCAGATGTCAACAGGCGATATCAATTACCCTGTTACCGTAAGGGATATAATTCTTTCAGGTCTCATGATACGAAAAAGCATAATATCAGGGATGTCTGTCAATGACAAAAAGAAAGCAGACATGGTGATCGATGAGCTGGGCTTGACGGGAATGGCGAATTTTACTTTAAATGAGTTGTCTGGGGGCCAGATGCAAAGAGTATTTCTTGGGAGGGCTATTATCGGAGATCCTAAATTACTATTGCTTGATGAGCCTGGTAATTTCGTTGATACAACTTTTGAAAATGATTTTTATGAAAAGCTCAGAGACCTTAATAAGCGAATGGCAATTCTGATGGTTTCCCATGATGTCGGGACAATATCATCTCATATTAAATCATTTGCCTGTGTGAACAGGAGTCTTCATTATCATCCCTCTAACGAGATAACAAATGAAGATCTGCTTGCCTACGGGTGTCCGATTCAGCTTGTTACTCATGGAGAGGTTCCTCATACTGTACTTAAATACCATCAATAGTGGGCGCAAATATATTTCAATATGATTTTATAATAAAGGGACTGCTTGGAGCGGTTTTTGCAAGCATAACTGCAGGATTAGCAGGCACATATGTTGTGTCAAAGCGAATGGTATTTCTGAGTGGAGGGATCACCCATGCCTCATTCGGAGGTATAGGAATAGGATACTTTATCGGGATCAATCCTGTAATCGGAGCCGCGGTTTTCGGGATTATGTCTGCTCTCGGAGTTGAATACCTGTCTGTAAAACAGAAGATACGGGAAGACTCAGCAATTGGCATATTATGGGCATTTGGAATGGCAATAGGAATTATCTTCATTTATCTTACCCCAGGGTATACCCCTAACCTGATGAGTTATCTGTTCGGAAGTATTCTGACAGTCACTAATGCTGACATCATTGCTCTGGGGATAATGTCAGTTGTACTTATCCTTTACTTCGGAATATTTTACAGGACAATACTTTATATCTCGTTCGATGAGGTGTTTGCAAGAACATATTCATCTTATGTTGACATTTTTAAATATATTACAACATCGCTGATAGCTTTGACGATTGTACTGAATATCAGGATGGCAGGAGTTGTGCTTGTCATATCATTACTGACAATTCCACCAAATATAGCCATGTTATTCACAAAGGTATATTTCAGGATAGTCGTTTGGTCGGTGATTGCCGGTTTTATAGGCACCGCTACAGGTTATACTATTTCTTATTTTGCAGGGATACCGGTAGGGGCAACTATAATATTTACTCTTGTGATTATCTGGGTATTAGTTAAGGGAGTTGTTTATTTAGTAAAGAAAATTTCAAAACAAAAAAATTAAACAAAATGGATTATGATCTTATAATAATTGGAAGCGGTCCGGGTGGATATGTTGCAGCTATCAGAGCCTCCCAACTTAAGATGAAAGTTGCAGTTGTTGAGAGGGCCGAACTTGGAGGAATCTGTCTTAACTGGGGATGTATACCTACAAAATCACTTTTAAAAAGTGCTCAGGTTTTTGAGTATCTGACCCATTCTTCAGATTACGGAATTACAATAACCGGTGAGGTGCGACCTGATTTTAATGCAATTATTGCCAGAAGCAGAGGTGTTGCAGAGGGCATGAGCAAAGGAATTCAGTTCCTTTTTAAGAAAAATAATATTACACACATAAAAGGGACCGGACGACTTGCAGGGAGTAATAATGTTGAGGTGGAGGATGCTGATGGTAGCAAGAATAACTATTCGGCAAAAAGTATTATTCTGGCAACTGGTGCGAGATCGAAGGAGTTGCCAAATCTTAAGCAGGATGGGAAGAAAATTATAGGTTACCGTGAAGCTATGACTCTGACTAAGCAGCCGGGATCAATGGTTGTTGTAGGATCCGGAGCCATAGGAAGTGAATTTGCCAATTTCTACCAGTCAATTGGAACCAGTGTGACCCTGGTGGAATTTCTTCCAAGGATTGTTCCGGTAGAGGATGAAGAGGTTTCAAAACAACTTGAGAGGTCTTTCAAGAAGATGAAGATGAAAGTAATGACTGATTCTATTGTTGAGTCTGTTGAAATTTTAAAAGATAAATGTATTGTTACTATAAAAACTCCAAAAGGACCTGAGATAATTGAATCAGATATCGTCCTCTCAGCGGTTGGGATAACAACGAATATTGAAGGAATAGGTCTTGAAAAGGCAGGTGTCAAAATCGAAAAAGGTAAAGTGCTTGTTGATGATTTTTACAGGACATCAGTAGCTGGCGTGTATGCAATTGGAGACATAGTTCACGGACCAGCTCTTGCTCATGTCGCATCGGCTGAGGGAATAATCTGTGTCGAAAAAATTGCGGGAGTTGCTGTTGAACCTCTTGATTACAAAAATATACCCGGATGTACTTATACAAGCCCTGAAATAGCATCGTGCGGCCTCACAGAGACAGCTGCAAAAGAGGCAGGCTATGATATAAAAGTGGGTAAATTTCCTTTTACTGCTTCAGGTAAAGCCAGTGCTTCGGGTGCCAAGGATGGCTTTGTTAAACTGATTTTCGACGCCACTTATGGAGAACTGCTTGGCGCGCACTTGATTGGAGCCAATGTAACTGAGATGATTGCAGAGATAGTCGTTGCCAGAAAACTTGAGACAACGGCTCATGAGCTCATGAAGTCTGTACATCCTCATCCTACAATGTCAGAGGCGATCATGGAAGCTGCCGCAGCAGCTTATGGTGAGGTAATACATCTGTAATCCTACCAGACGCAACCTTATTTTAACTTTATACATCAATCTTTTATAGAATATGTGGCATCTATGACAATTATTTTATATTTTTATGTTCTCAAACAGATAAAAGACCTTGTCAGAGATCAAAAAAATAATAAAGGGTTGTCTAGCCGGTGACAGAAGAGATCAGGAACTTCTGTACAGACGGCATGCTTCTAAACTATATGCTGTATGTTTACAGTATTCAGGTAATGATGAGGAAGGGAGAGATATTCTGCAGGAAGGGTTTATAAAGATTTTTGAAAACCTCGAAAACTACAAGCATGAGGGTTCTTTTGAGGGCTGGATGCGCCGGATTATGGTTAATACAGCGCTTGAAAAATACAGGAGTAAGCATAACTTATACCGGGTTGATGATATAGATCAAATCCCCGAGATGGACGCAGAACCTGATAATCAGGATTATGCAGGACTAGCGGCGAATGACCTGCTTGAGATTATTAGGGAGCTTCCTCCAAAATACAGAGTAGTTTTTAACCTTTATGCTATTGAAGGATATTCGCATAAAGAGATAGGCACGATGATGAAGATTTCAGAGGGGACTTCGAAATCGAACCTTTCACGGGCAAGGGTTATACTTCAAAGAAGAGTCGGATCATATACTGGAATAAAGAAGAGAGCAGCAAATGGTTAACAGAGGGGCAAATATTGATATAGTCTTCAGAAACGGACTGAAAGATTACGAGGTTCTTCCGCCCCCGGAAGTTATGGATAATATTTTACCTTTAATAAAGACCAGGCAAAGATCTTACATTTTTCTAAAGAGTGCGGCAATGATTGCCGTCGTAATTTCCCTGGGTTTTCTTACCTATCAGTTAACCAGAGATGTTTCAAACGGGTTTGATAACCCTGCGATGGCTTTTAATATTGAGGCTTCTGCTCCTGTCGCATTTCGTACGATTGGAAAATCACAAAATATTGTACCTCAAAGAACTTTAATTATTACAAATTCCAGTGAACCCGGAATTGAAGTTCTCCCTGAAAGAGCTATTGAATCTGACAATACTGTGATTTCCTCTCAGGATGTTCCTTTACTCTATAAACCAAAAACTCTGTCGCTGAGCAATGCGAAATCCCGAAACGGAATATTTCCTTCTACATCCATTGCACCCTGGAATACTTCATTTTCTTTAAAAGAAACGGTCCCGGGTTATTTTCCGGAGAGTACTCCGGTTAAAGTGACAGAAAAGTGGTCGATAGCCGCTATGGCTTCACCTACTTATTATTCGAGGTTTAGTTCGGGGAGCGATGCAGTTTCACAACAATTAATGTCATCAGAGCAGCCCTTAATATCATATACTGGTGGTGTTGCATTCTCATATAAGGTAAATAGAAGATTCAGTGTACAGGCGGGCCTTGCTTATTCTTCATTAGCCCAGTCTGTAGACGGAGTTAATTCCTTCACGGGATTTCAAAAATATAACAAAAGCAAAGGTAGTTCAAGCTTTGAGGTGCTTACCTCAAACGGACCGATCTTCACAAAGAATTCAGATGTTTTCATGATTGCCAGCGGTCCTGTTGAAAGGGTTCTGACAAATTACACAAAAGACGTATTCGATCCGAAACAGGCAAACCTTAAATATGTCAGCGATAATCTGCATCAGAACTTCAGCTATCTTGAACTTCCTGTTATGTTGAGGTATAAGATTATTGATAAAACGATTGATGTCAACCTTATCGGTGGAATGTCATATAACCTGCTGGTAGGTAATTCAGTCTATACAATGGTTGATGGTAACAAGTATTCGATAGGTGAAACAGCCGGTATGAATAAGCTTACAGTAAGCAGTTCTCTGGGAATGGGTATGGAGTACAGCCTTTCAGAAAAGCTTTCCCTAAATCTCGAACCGACCTTCAGATACTATCTTAATCCATTCAACGGAACAACAAGCTCCAGTGTGCATCCTTATTCATTCGGGATCTTCTCCGGAGTATCATATCGGTTCTAAATCAAACTTCAGGTTTTAAAGTTTTACAACTAATTGAGTTATGTCAAAAGCAGATATAACCCCAACTGTTTATGTTTAGTGAATAGTTGGACTGACTTACTCTGGTGTTGTGTACCTGATCAGGTAACCGGACAAACTATCTCAGGAGCTTCTGTTTCCCTTGTGACACAATCATTTTGCAAACCAGGTAATATGACAATTTCCTGTTGAACCCCGAGGATTCCGAACGAAGTGAGGGATCTCTCAGAGCTCATAATGAATACTTTGCATAATTTTGTCAATAGTAATTCATTCATCCGACAATATTCTAAAATGCTGGAAGATATAGTGTGAATGTATGCGTGATCTCCTTTCTTATGCGAGGATATCTTTAGCGATTCACTTTTCCACTTTCCCTAATTATTTAAAAGGTTTAAAAAATGTTACCTTTGCACATTATTTTTAATGCCTTAGGTTTCTATGATATATCCAAACAGGAAAACGGTTCTTACCTCATTTGTTCTGACAGGTACAATTATTATTATACTTTCAATTGCGCTGGGTTTTAAAGGGTTTAACAATATCCCTTTGAGACACTACTCAGCGCCTGATTCACTTTACATCGTTCACTCGTTCAAACTGCCAGATACGGTTTCTTTTGCCGGAGAAAAGATGCCCCTCGACAACTTCGATACAAGGGAAAGCCTTGAACGTGAAATCCTGACGAGCGCCTACAGACATTCCTCTACAATTCTTATCATTAAAAGAGCAAACAGATACCTTCCAATTATTGAGAAAATCCTGGAAAGAAATAATATACCTGATGATTTTAAATATCTGGTAGCTGCTGAGAGTGAATACAGTAACATGGTCTCTCCTGTCGGTGCAACAGGGTTCTGGCAGATCATGCCTGAAACAGGCAGGGAACAGGGGATGGAGATCAACACTGTAGTCGACGAACGGTATAGCGTTGAGAGATCTACGCAGTTTGCCTGCGACTATTTCCGCAAGTCGTATGAAAAGTTTGGTAACTGGACTCTCACTGCTGCATCTTACAATGGGGGCAGAGCAGGAATCGATGAGCAGATAGACATACAGCATCAGTTCAATTATTATAATCTTCTTTTAAATGAAGAGACTGCAAGATATATATTCAGGGCAGTCGCTTATAAGCTAGTCATTTCTGATCCTCTCAGATATGGTTTTAATATCAGTAAGGATGATTTATATCCGGAAATGAAATTCTATGTTGTAAAAGTTGATACTGCAGTTACCAATTTTTCTGCTTTTGCAGAAAAGTTCGGGACAAACTATAAAATGCTGAAAATACTTAACCCCTGGCTAAGAAAACCATATCTGACACCAAAACAAAATAAGGAATACCTGATAAAAATTCCTTCTGAAGGGATGAGGAATAACGAAAAAATTGAAACAGTGAACTGATCATTTGATGGGGGAGTTTTGAGATGAATGAGGAAATAAATGTCCTTGGAGCCAGAGTCCATAACTTACAAAACATTGATGTTACCATACCGCGAAACAAGCTGGTTGTTATTACCGGTTTAAGTGGAAGTGGTAAATCATCTCTTGCATTTGATACCATTTATGCTGAGGGTCAGAGACGATACATGGAGACTCTTTCGGCCTATGCCAGACAATTTCTTGGTGGTATGGAGCGCCCAGATGTAGATAAAATTACAGGCTTAAGTCCGGTAATATCAATAGAGCAGAAGACCACCAATAAAAATCCTCGTTCAACCGTAGGCACCATTACTGAAATATATGATTTCCTGAGGTTACTTTTCGCCCGGGCTGCAGATGCTTATTCTTATGCTTCTGGAGAAAAGATGGTTAAGTATACAGATGAACAGATCCTTGAGCTTATAAAAACCCGTTTCTCCGGGAAAAAAGTGTATTTTCTTGCTCCTGTTGTGAAAGGAAGAAAAGGGCATTATAAGGAGTTGTTCGAACAGCTTCGAAGAAAAGGTTTCCTGAATGTACGTATAAACAATGAAATCAAGGAACTTACGCCGGGGATGAAACTCGACCGCTACAAAACCCATTATATTGAGCTTGTAATTGATAAATTTAAGGTAGGTGAAATAACCGACAAACGACTTAACGACTCTGTCCTGATGTCACTCGATCAGGGCGATGGGGTAATGATGGTCCTCGATTCGGAAAGTAATGAACCACGCTACTTCAGCCGTCACCTGATGTGTCCAGTAACCGGCTTATCATATAATGAACCTGCGCCTCATACTTTTTCCTTCAATTCACCACAGGGAGCCTGTCCTCATTGCAATGGACTGGGCGAGGTATCGAGTATAGATGAGAAAAAGCTTATTCCTGATGGGGAATTGAGTATAAGGAAAGGCGGCATTGAACCTCTTGGGAAATACAGGAATATCTGGATCTTCTGGCAGATAGAAGCCATAGCTGAGAAAAACGGATTCACCCTGGATACACCTATTAAAGAAATTCCTGAGGATGCTCTCAATAAGGTGCTTTACGGATCTGATGAGGTATTAAAATTATCAAATACTCCGCTGGGAATGACCTCTAATTACTTCCTTACATTTGAAGGTGTAGTAAATTTTGTGGGGAACATTGAAGTGGTGAACGGTAAAAAAACCGGATCAAGAATTAAGGACCAGTATGTACAATATAATGTTTGCCCCGACTGCCACGGAACAAGGTTGAAGAAAGAGTCATTGTTTTTCAGAATAGCTGATAAGAATATCGGCGAGATCTCTGCGATGGATATCAAAGAGTTATCGAAGTTTCTCTCAAATATTGAAGAGAAGATGACTACCAAACAAAAGTTAATCGCTGCAGAAATTCTGAAGGAAATAAGAGCGCGGCTAGGGTTTCTTCTTGAGGTGGGACTGGAATACCTTTCGCTAAGCAGGGGCGCAAGAACTTTGTCGGGAGGTGAGAGCCAGAGGATAAGGCTGGCAACCCAGATAGGTTCCCGGCTTGTTAATGTGCTGTATATACTCGATGAGCCAAGCATAGGACTTCACCAGAGAGATAACCGGCGGCTTATTACAGCTCTGAAGCAGCTCCGGGATGCAGGAAACTCGGTTATTGTGGTTGAACACGATAGAGAGATGATATTATCGGCTGATTATGTGATAGATATGGGGCCAGGTGCAGGAATTCACGGAGGATTGGTTGTTGCACATGGAACTCCGGAGCAGATATTGCATACTGATACCTTAACAGCATCTTATCTTAATAATAAGAAGCAGTTTCATATTCCTGAGAAACGAAGAACAGGTAATGGAAAATTTCTTACTCTGACTGGTGCTATAGGCCATAATCTAAATAATGTTGATGTTGTACTACCCCTCGGCACACTTATCTGTGTTACAGGTGTTTCAGGAAGCGGAAAGTCATCTCTTATAAACCAGACGCTTCATCCTGCTCTGGCAAAAAAGTTTCATAATGCCGGGAAACCACCCTTGCCTTATAAAGATATTTCCGGACTAGAGAATCTTGACAAAGTCATTGAAGTGAGTCAATCACCGATTGGGAAAACTCCACGTTCAAATCCGGCAACCTATACCGGGGTATTCACCGACATAAGGAAACTTTTTGAACAGACTACAGAAGCAAAGATTCGCGGATTCGGTGCGGGAAGGTTCTCATTTAATGTCAAGGGAGGTCGCTGCGAAGGATGTGAAGGTGCAGGGATGAAAACTATAGAAATGAATTTCCTGCCCGATGTGTACGTTCATTGTACCGAATGTAACGGGAAACGATATAACCGCGAAACTCTTGAGGTGCTCTATAAGGGGCAAACAATAAGCGATGTTCTGGAAATGACAGTTAATATGGCAGTTGAATATTTCGCTAATGTCCCTTCAATCTATCATAAAATAAAAACGCTGCAGGATGTTGGTCTCGGTTATATAAAACTTGGACAACAATCGACAACACTGTCCGGGGGTGAAGCACAGCGGGTAAAACTTGCAACTGAACTGGCGAGAAGAGATACCGGGAAAACTCTTTATATTCTTGATGAGCCAACAACAGGATTGCACTTTGAGGATGTCAGGGTATTGCTTGATGTTCTTGATAAGCTTGTTGTAAGAGGAAATACCGTTATAGTAATTGAACACAATCTCGATGTGGTTAAGATGTCTGATTTTGTTGTCGATTTGGGCAAAGAAGGTGGAAGAGCCGGGGGCAACATATTGTTCACAGGCACACCGGAAAAGCTTGTAAAATGTGAAGAAAGCTATACCGGAAAATTTCTTGAGGCAGAACTCAAGGCATAGGAAATTGACTATATTTGAAAATTGTTTTTTACCCTGATATAATATGGAGAAACCGGCAGATCTTATCAAAGATGCTTTTGAACAGAAGACATGGCATGAAATTCACACAACAGATTCATGGAGAGTCTTTAAAATTATCTCTGAAATAGTTGAAGGTTTTGAAAAGTTAGCACGTATAGGTCCATGCGTTTCTATTTTTGGTTCAGCACGCACTAAACCAGATGATAAAAACTATCTCCTGGCTGAGGACATTGCTTTCAAACTTACTCAGAATGGTTATGGCATCATAACCGGTGGCGGACCAGGAATTATGGAGGCGGCAAATAAGGGCGCTAAAAGAGGAAAAGGTAAATCAGTTGGTATTAATATAGATCTTCCTTTTGAGCAGCACGCGAATCCATATATTGACTCGGATAAACTGATTACTTTCGATTATTTTTTCATCAGAAAACTCATGTTCATGAAGTATGCCCAGGGATTTGTAGTCCTTCCGGGAGGATTTGGAACATTTGATGAACTCTTTGAAGCAATTACACTTATCCAGACAAAGAAAATTGGTAAGTTTCCTATAGTACTTGTCGGTAAGAAATATTGGAGCGGGCTTCTTGAGTGGATAAAGGAAGAGATGGTTGCCCAGGAACATACTGTATCGCCAGCGGATCTGGACTTGTTTATCCTGGTTGATACGTCAGATGAGGCTGTTGATTATATAGTTAAGTTCTACTCAAGATATTTGCTCAGTCCAAACTTCTGATCAAACCTTCCTCATTCTATCCATTTCTCTGGAGGCATCCTTGCGCTTGAGGGTTTCGCGTTTGTCGTATTCTTTCTTGCCTTTTGAGATTGCAATTTCGGCTTTTGCAAGACCCCGGTCGTTGATAAAGATTTTGATAACAATAATTGTTAGTCCTGCTTCTTTTACTTTTCTCTCGATTTTTCTTAATTCGCGCTTAGAAAGAAGCAACTTTCTGTCACGGATAGGATCGTGATTGTTGAGGTTGCCCCACCAGTATTCTGATATGTGCATTCCTCTGAGATAGAGTTCCCCGTTTTCGAATAAACAATATGAGTCAGGAATTGTAGCTTTTCCCAGGCGTATTGATTTTATTTCGGTGCCAGTGAGTTTGATTCCGGCAATAAACTTTTCGAGGAACTCATAGTCGTGTGTGGCCTTCTTATTCCTGATAACAATATTTGCTGCGCCTCCCTTCATCTTAATTATTTGATAAAGTAAGCATTAAAAATCTTGTTTGTGAGCATGTTAAGAACATAACTTAGTACTGTATAAATACTGATAATACTTATTGTAGTTGCTATAAGCATTGGCAGCTTTTTATGTTGAGCAGGGTTCAACAGCTTTTCAGCTCCGGTCCAGAAAATATAAAGGCCATACAGACCAATAACATCAACAAATAAAAGAGATTCAAAGACCCGGCTAAGAAGCTCACATAGAATAAATGGGATAATTGAATATACAATCAACCTGAATGAAATATTGAAGTCTCTTCCAAGATCGAGAGGGTGGGTAATCTCCTTTAATATATAAGCAGTGAAATAAACTGTTAAGTATAATAAAACAAAACATTTTATGCCGACAAAAATCGAGTAAACGGCAGATAATTCAGTGTTTGCAAAGATCAATGATCCGAGAAAAGAGGCAATAGAAACAAGAATCAGTAAGGGAATAAAAAGATTACGTCTTAATACCCTATTCGGTTTGTTTTCCGAATCAATTGTTTCCCAGGCTTTTACCGGATTGAAAATAATGTTTGCTATTCCCTGAAGGAAAAACTTGTAATCCATAAAGAATCAGGTTTGATTGTCCGGCAAAATTAAATAAATTTATGGTAAATTGCTTTTCCTAACCGAATCATTAATTGACGAGCCTTGGACCCGATATCAAACTATGACCTATTAGTAGTTACAGGACCTACTGCTTCAGGGAAAACATCCCTTGCTGCTGCTGTTGCTAAAAAAGTGGGAGGGGAGATTATCAGTGCAGATTCGCGTCAGGTTTACAGGAGGATGAATATCGGCACAGGAAAGGATTACGATGATTATATAATCGATGGAACCCGGTTACCCTGTCACCTCATCGATATTGTTGATCCCGGCTATAAATATAATGTTTTCGAGTATCAGCGCGATTTTATCAAAGTATATTCTGATCTACAGGTAAGAGGGGTCTTTCCTGTGGTTTGTGGTGGCTCAGGAATGTACGCCGATAGTATTATTACAGGTTATAAAATGATTGAAGTTGCTCCTGATAGCGGTCTCCGGATAAAACTTGAAAAGAAAGCCATGGAGGAGCTTAGGGCAATATTGCTGACATACAAGAATTTACATAATAAATCAGATCTTGATACTAAAAAACGTATCATAAGGGCCATTGAGATTGCCCATTTCGAAAAGAATAAAGGAAAGAAAAAGGGGGAGATTCCTAAAGTAAGATCCCTGGTAGTTGGAGTTTTATTCGGCCGGGAGCTTAGGCGTAAAAGGATATCTGAACGTCTTAAAAAGCGTCTGGATAATGGAATGGTCGATGAGGTAAGGCAACTAATTGAGAGTGGTATCAATACAGACACCCTTATCTACTATGGTCTTGAATATAAATATATTACTCTTTATCTTACAGGCAAAATTACTTTTGATGAAATGGCGGGAGACCTTGAGATAGCCATTCACCAGTTTGCAAAACGA
>JANXXP010000145.1 GCA_025350595.1 Bacteroidota bacterium | reverse complement strand
CTCATGGTTGCTGGAGTGGTATTAACCAGAAGTGGTATAAAACCTTTTCCTGGTTCCTTGCGGAGCCTTTTTCTCCAATAATAGTAGGAGGATTTTGGAATGCCTTCGTTTGCACAAAACGCTGTGATGTTGAGCCCTGTATCTTTTTGTCTTTTGATCAGCTCCAGAATTTTTGATTCGTTTATCATCTTTAAATATTTTGGCTGAAAATTAATCAGCCTCAACAAATGAAAAAAGACGTACTAGGCCGGATGCTTACGAATAAGTGGCTCAGGTTGGTCCGGATTAATCAATGTAACCCTTATTGCATTAAATGTTTGGGAATTCTTAAACCTAACGGCAGTTTGTCTAATCTCTATTGGGGTTAGTTCCCCGCAGCTTGCTGCGAGATTTGTCTTGTGCGGCTGGTATTTTGATACCCCGCTGCTTGCCGCGGGGAGATTCATTAACCATTTTTAGTTCGAATATTTTCATTTGATTTAAGCCTGCACCAGCGAATACGGAAGTTTTATATCCCAAACTGATAACCGGAAAAAAGTGGTGCTAAAATGGCTGTTTTTTCGTATAGAGAGGTGTATTTTTCTCAAAAACAGCAAAACGATTATCCTAAGAGATCTGATCATGGAACACGAATAACCGTGATAAGTGTATAGAATAAGATGAGATGCCAGCACGTACTGCAACAGGATATTCCATTCCTGACACTACTTACCGAATGAAGTCCTTCTTATTATGCGTTGGTGCTAATTTTTATTTTCTTTCTACGTTTATTTTTTTTCTTGTCAGCCTTGATAAAATCACTGATCCTTTTTTGCTCCTCTCTTGTAAGGGGTCTAGGATCAACGTAGAAATCAATATTCTTAGGTTCTTTAATAAGTTCCATTTTATTTATCAAAATATTTGTTTGTCAGTTTTAAAGCAGCATTAGTATTGATAACCATTAATTGTCCTCCAGCATGAATTGCACCAAGAGTTTTTTCATAATGGTCAATCAAATTAGTCTTAGATAGGTACGAAAGATATCCCTCAGAAAGTACCTTAGCAAGCAATTCATTAGGCAACATGGCCTATTTTAGAAGTAGGTATATAATAATTACTCACCCAGGTATAAGAACTTCGCATAATACTGGTTGTTATTAAATTTAAGATAGATTATATAAAGTTGGCTGGAAATTAAAATTCCACTAAGGTTGTAATGCAAGGTTTGGTTGCCATTCTCGGTTTTTTGTCCGGAAAAAACGTGTATCAATTTCCCGTTCAAATCATACACGCTGGCCTGGACGTTCCATTCCCCGTTCGTTTTAAAATTGACATACAGGTCATCATTTACCGGGTTGGGAAACAAGACTAACGATAGGTACCTTTCGTCCTTATTATTAACAGATAAGTTAAATGAATCGGGATTGAATACAGAAATACCGGCATCAATATGTCCAAGCCACAAGTTACCCGATTTGTCCTGCCTTATCCGTTGAACAACATTGTTTGCAATGCCAGAGTTAGTAACATTATATGATGACCACTTGTCTTTTTTATCAAAACTCATTAAACCACCACCACATGTACCAAGCCAAACCAAACCTTTTGCATCGATATATACATCCCAAATCGTATTGGTTAATAAGCCAGAGTTGTTAGTTTTGTATGTTTTCATTGTTTGGCCATCAAAACATGTGAGCCCGCCACCATAATCTATTCCAATTATTCTATTTTCATCCATACACGAAAACCACAATTTATTTCCATAATCAAAAGCCAAACCAACTACAACATTTGTTGGAATATTTGAGTTTGTTCTGTTCCAGACTGTCCAGGTTATGCCGTCAAATTTAAATAAGCCATTTGCAGAGCCTCCCCAAAGGGTGTTTTCTTTATCAAATACTAATTGAAATACTTGATTGGAAGGTATTGCACTATTGGTAGTATTGTAATTTGTAAAACTTATCCCGTCATATTTATAAAGCCCACTTCTTGAGGTTGTTAACCAAAGTAGGTTATTATTATCAACGGCCAACCTACTGGTATTTATTTTATTATTGTTTAAAGGTGAATTCAGGGAATCGAAAACAGTATTTCCATTCGTTTTCATTTTAAGTAAGCATGTATCGCCCGAATCAAATAATGTCCATATCACACGTTCTTTATCTTGTATTAATGCATTAACTCGGTTATTAAAAACAGAGTAAAATTGGCTGTCAGTTTTTTTTACTGCATTTCTCTTTGTCCCAATCCATTTATTATTGTCATCGTCAATTAAAATATCTAAAATATAATTGTCTTTCAATGGTGAATTCGATAAATCTATTGACGTAAACTCATTGCCATCGAAACACAGCAGTTTACCGCTAAAGCTGCCACACCAGATAGTATCGTTGTTATCGCATTTTATCGTAAGTAATCCTTGAGATGATTGGGGAGGGTTGTAAATTTTGCAGCTTGTTGGGCTAAAACGAACCAAACCTCCTGATGCCAACCACATATTATTCTCCGCATCAAATGATATTGCTTTAATAAAATTGGAAGGTAAACAAGAGTTTTCTGTATTATAATTTGTAAATGTTGAGCCATTATATTGATATAAACCTCTCCCATCAATACCTATCCATATTTTCTTGTTATTATCAATTCCCATACATTGATTTCTGCTTCCGTATATTCCAGGAATTATAATATATTCGTCATTTTCAATTTTTCCAAAACCATCTGTTGAACACATCCAAACTACATCTTTATCATCTATAACAAAGTCTGAAATTATAGGAAATGCATCTAAATCGTTTCCGGTTATCCATGTTTTCCAACTGTTTCCATTAAATTTCGCCATCCAACGGAAAGATGCTATCCAAACATTTCCATTCTTATCCACTTTAATTTTAGAATTGTATTGATCGAAGGGCAGACCAGAATTAGACTGGTTATATATAGTGCATTTGTTAATGTTAAATTTACCAATACCATAATATTTACCACCTACCCAAACATCGCCATTGGTATTACAAAATACGTTTAATAAATTATTATCGGGCAAATTGGCATTGGCACGGTTGTAATAGGTTTTATCTCCTGTTTTTTTATTGTATTTTACCAAACCTCCCTGGGTGCTTATCCAAATATCGTTCCCGTTAAAGTCTATGCCGGTAACCCTTTGGCTAAAAGAATAGTTTTCCCACGATGGATAAGCTTGTGAAAGCAAGCATGGGAAATTGACACATATTGTAATTATAATGATTAACAATTTTTTCATGGTACTAAATATTAATAAGGAATAAGGCAGTTTTGCCTTATTCCTTAAAATGATTTTACTGAACTACTATAAGCTGAACATTTACATTGTTGTTAACCAACAATTTTACAATGCATGTGCCTTTAATAGCTGCAGGAACATTAAGGTTGTAACTATAATCACCTGCCGATAATACATGTTCATTTATAATAATTGACATTACCCTGCCATTTAAATCAACAACCTGGGCTGATACCTTTGAATCAGCGGGCAAATTGAACGAAATCTGGCTTGTGGCATTAACAGGGTTGGGAAACACATTGAATTTAAAAGAATTGCTATATGTAATGCCATCTTCATCAATTGACTTTTCTCCCTTTGATGATTTTAACAATTCTTTAATGTATTTCATTGCATAGGTTTGAGGTGACCTTACAATCATAGCTCCTGTTTCTGTTGTAGATTTTAGGCTGCTTTCTTTTTTCACCTTATCAAGTACATCCTGGTTTTCAGCTAATGTCAAATCTTCAAGGACATTAATGGTAAAGAAATCGCCCTGCTGAAACTTGTCAAAAATCATCGGCCATACTGATTTACCCTGACCTTTGCAATAATCGATAAGTTCTTTGTATTCTTTACTCTTTACATACATTCGCGGGTTACTTTGAATAGCAATTTCAGGGTTTTCCCAGGTTTGCTTCCAAGCCATGTATTTGTTATCGAATTCCTCCTGCTGATTAATTGTCAACGAGCTTATTTTATTGGAAACTATATTCTTTTCGGCTGCTGTAAGCTCGACATTTTCTATTACTGAATGCCCCCTGGCAATGGATTCATCAAGTAATATGGCAGACTTTAAAGAAGAAGTTGGTATGTAATAATCGCTTACAGCTCCATAAGATGAGCCATTTAAAGCATTTCTAGGATGAAATGTCCGCATTAGTCCACCCGGTTTACTCTCCCAATCGTAACCATGTGGATGATTATTGGCAGGTTTTGTACATGAGCCGTGGGTGTATTCGCCATTCAAAGCCCAAAGATCCACCACACTATTAGAAACAGTGGCTCCAGAACGGGAATATGTCATTGCTTCGCCTTCAACACCATAACGGGGGTTCGCTGCATAAAAATTATCAAAAGAGGCTAATGGATTTCCAGGCACATAATACTGTGAAAATGAATTTAAAGGCCACTCCCAATAATTTGTGATGCCACCGGACCAACTAATACAATTATACACGCCGGATTCAGGTGCAGACTGTATTGCATTATCTGCTGTTAAGTTAGGAAAATATGACATAATATTGCTGTTCTGGCACATGACATATAGATCGTAAGTTCCTTGAGGGGTATACGAACTGTATGAAGAAACAAGGGCTCCTGCAATGCTGACTGAGAAATCCTTTTTCACTCTTGAAGCAAGGCCCCAATAGTACGAGCCACCACCATAATAATCGTCGTTCCATGCCCTGATTTTGCCCGGTAATCCACTACTATCTTCAATCCATATTCGAGTATCACCAGATATTTTACATGTAAAATAATTATAAGTTGTTGGAGTTTCATGAGGATCTCTAAAACCAGCCCAACCTGAAGCAGTACAGCCAGTATAAAAATATTGCCCATTGATATTTAGATCCACTAACCCTTGATGAGCTTGATTCCAAGACCTGATTCTTATAAAATAACTATCAGAGTAAGGGATATTTACATTAATTGATGCCATACCGCTTGAATTTGATGTAGCTACCCAGGAATAATTTTCTGTATTATTTCTGCTAAAAACTTCCAGTACATGCGGAAAATTTTCTGAATGTGTCGTAAAAAAAACTTGTTGGCCGGCGCTAAAATAAACACTTGTGTAATATGTATATTTATAGGTTGCCCCGAGATGATAGTAATAATTTTCCCCGGTATTATCTAATAATGCATATGCGCCTTTTGACATGGAAACTAATGAATCCCTTTTAACTGTAGGATTTTTAATCCTTTCCTGGATTTCCTTTTTTATTTCATCAACAAATAGATTATAATTACTTTCAGATATCTATGATTTGTCTATATCCTTCGAAAGTCTTATAAATTCAATTTCCGGAATCCCTGGTGCATCGCAGGAAAAAATAATCTGGTTTAATCCCATTTTAAGTTTAATAGATTTCTTTTCTTTTGAAACTCCATCTTTAAAAGCCACATTATGCCAGTTATTTTTCTCAGGAGTAAGTTTATCTTCCTGTTTTTCATTGTTAACTGTCAAATCATATTCCAGAAATTTTCCGCTGCCAAAATTTCCAAGCTCACATCCCATCAACCACGTATTCAAATAATAGTCACCATCCGTATGAGATTCAAATTCAAAAATTTTGTAAGTTTTACTTCCATCAACCTTAATGATTGATTTATTTAGAATTACATCACCCCTAATTTTTTATCGGAGTCGTAATAGTTTTTTTCAATCATTTCCTGCGAATTACCACTAAATGTGATAAACATTGAAAGAAAACATATTAGTGTACAACTTTTTGTTTTCATAATCGTTAACTTTATATTTATTTTTTTTTGACAGCCTCATCCCGATGTTGATTTTGTGGTCATTCAAAGGGATGGGGTTTTTCTATTCTAAGTTTTAAGGACGTTAATCCGAATGATTTTGAGAGAATAAACTTATTTATAGGCTAAATCCTCCCCTGAAAATTACTTTGTAATCTTTTTCAGACCAATCCGTTTGGATTGATGTTAATTTTTTTGGTTTTATTCATTGGCATATGTTCAAAAGTTTTTATAAATATTTTCTCGACATCCTCGATTGATTATCCCTCTATATTCATATTTTTCCCTTTTAAACCATTTATTAAGGGTCTTAATACAAATTCCATATTCATTAGCAATTTGTTGCTAAGTTTATGCGCATTAAATCCCCATTACTAATGAGAATAAATAAATAACTGTAACACATTCATTAACCCAAATTTACAAAGTATATTAATACAAGTCAAGTTTTTTTATTAATTCAAAACTTTCATGACCTAGTGGCTGGAATTAGAATTCGAGATTTAATTTTTTAATACATCTAAAATTCTGAAAGTTGATTCTACTTAAATACATACTATAAATCCATAAGTTCTATTCTTCTAAGTAATTTATATTAGTAATTGAAGTAGGGTGGCGGAATTTGGCTTTTGCTTTTGCATGTGCGTTGGATTGTGTATAGCATAAAAGCAAATGTGCCAAATACTCGATCGCAGTATATAACGGAATGGTCTCGGTGGTGTCTATCTCATTGAAAACGTTTGCATTGGACAGAACTAAATAGTGTTTTAGACACAGTTTTATAACAGACTGCCCATTAAAGGCAGGCTAAAATATTAAACTGCTAACGTGATTGGCGCTATATAAGATTGTGAATAAAGCTGAGTTGGCCGGTAGGTCTTTACGATCAGTCACAACCCGATCCCCGATCGCCTCCTTCTTCACTTCTTACCTGTACCCTACAAGGGAAAGAAATCCTTCTCCGAAAAATTGTATTACCGGACCAATAGGAAAAAAATTTATTTTGGTAACCATACTTCCTATTATCAATCCGAATAATAGAAATGAACCATACTTATATAAGCCGTTATAAAGAACCGGAAATCTTTTAAACTGTGATAACAAAAGATGAGAACCGTCAAGTGGAGGTAACGGAATGAGGTTA
>JANXXP010000126.1 GCA_025350595.1 Bacteroidota bacterium | reverse complement strand
CAGAATTCTGTTTGTTCTTTTTGCTGCATTCTTCGGATTAGGATTCTTTATATATATAGGTTTGTGGATTGCTCTGCCAGCAGCCAAAACAGGAACTCCCCTTTACATTATCGGATATAATAGTCCCTCAAGATTAGGAAGTGCCATCAACGAAGTTTTCAGGGCGCTCGGCAGAGTGTGTTATATTATATTACGAATCTTCCTGATTATGACAGGTATTTTGTTTGTGCTTACAGGATTCCTTTTCATTTTATGCTTTGTTATGATCTTTATCTTCAAATATCCCGGGGCATTCTCAATCGATTCTGCAGGAGTAAACCTTATCTACTTCCAGGATTTTCTGACTTATATTGTGAATCCTGCTACCGTTCCATGGATAATTATATTGACATCCGTTGCTTTCATATTACCAATGATCGCTATCATCTACTGGGGTGTAAAAATGATCTTCTGGTTCAAGGTAAGAGATGGAGTAGTCAGCCTTGCCGCCTTGGTTTTGTGGGTAATGACAGTTACTGCACTTGCTATAATTCTTTTCAATGAGGGTATCAGCTTTGCCCAAACTGGTAAGACAACAGTAGAGACCGTTCTCCCAAAATCGCCCGATACTCTTTATATATTGACAGATCTTAAAATAGCTGATCTTAAATATGAAAAAATGATTTCATTGCCACATGATGAATACACTGTTTTTCTTAATGATGAAAAGAAAGAATTGTATATCCGCCCATCTTTAAGTATATACGGATCGGATGACAAACCAACCCGGGTAGAAGTAAAAAAGCGTTCAGCTGGCCGCACCGGGATGGAAGCAGAAAAAAAAACAGAACAATTGCTTTACAATTACAGTATCAAAGGCGATACGCTCCATATTGATGAATATTTTACAATACCGGTTGGGCGAAAATGGGCAGCTGATCATATTGGAATTAACATATTTATTCCGGCAGGCAGTATAATAAAATTTGAAAAAGATCCCAAAATTCTGGTTCACTCTTCATTCAGAAATGAATCTGATGAATCTCTGGAATCACGATGGGAATCTGGAAACAGCTTATGGGTAATGACAGATAAAGGGCTTAAACCCTCTGCAGAAAACTCTGTGAAACATAAATAATTTTTTGTTTTTCATTCCAGATATCTTCAATTCCGTCCGGTACCAATTTTACGGTACCGGATTTTTTATTCTAAAGGTTAATGATTTGTTAAACCTATTTTTTTATTGGTCACCTATTAAATCAGTTCTTACCTTCGCCTCCATTTTAATTTCCTAACAACGAACATCACATGAAAAGAATTATAATGCTTTTAGCACTAATACTAACTTTTATAAATGTATTTTCTCAGGAACCTGCTACAAAATCCGACTCTCTGCGAAAAGATGCTTTGAACGTTTTCATGAATGCCAGCGATTATATCCGGAAAGAAATACCTTATGTTAATTATGTCAGAGATATAAAAGATGCCGGTGTTTACATAATCTCAACCCACCAGAGAACCGGATCAGGAGGATCAGAAATTACATTTTTTCTGGTAGGACAGAATGAGAATGCCGGAATGCTTGACACACTTTCATTTGTTACTTCACCTGATGAAACTCAGGATGAAAGAAGAATAAAAGAAGTCAGAACCCTAAAGATGGGGCTAATGCGGTATGTTGCAAAAACTCCTCTTTCAAAATATATGAATATCAGTTTCTCAGAATCACTTTCTGAAACAGTATCGTCCGATAAATGGAATAGCTGGGTATTCAGAACTTCATTTAACGGATGGTTAGATGGACAACAAAGCTATAAGTCGACCAATCTGAATGGAAATTTTTCTGCAGGCAGGGTAACAAAAGACTGGAAAATCAATCTGAGAGCAAGATATAATTATGGAAAAGATAAATTTGATATTGATAATGAAATAATCACGAGTGAAAATAATTCAAAATCTCTGAGAGCGCTTGTTGTGAAAAGCATCTCAGACCATTGGTCTTTCGGAGGATCAATGTCCTTAGGATCTTCAAGTTATAGTAATTTTGGCATGTCGACGATTTTAATGCCCGGAATTGAATATGACTTGTTCCCATATTCAGAATCTACCAGAAGGCAGCTCAGGATACTTTATTCAGCAGGCTATAATTATGTAAATTATATCGATACTACAATTTACAACAAAACGAAAGAGGGTCATTTACAACATTCCTTATCAGTTTCTTATGAAGTTGTGCAGAAGTGGGGATCAATCGATGTCAACATGGAGTATAGCAACTATTTGAATGACTGGTCAAAAAACAATCTTTCAATTAATGGTTTCATGGATCTTAGAATCGCTAAAGGATTATCAGTAAATTTCGGAGGAGGTGCTTCTCTGATTCACGATCAGCTTGGCCTCGTAAAGGGAGGAGCAACAACCGAAGAGGTTCTGCTTCGCAGAAAGGAACTCGCCACGCAATTCCAATACTTTACCAGCTTTGGCTTTAGCTATACGTTTGGATCGATCTACAATAATGTAGTTAATCCAAGGTTTGGAAATAGTGGCGGGGGTGGAATGTCATTTACTACGAGTTATTAGAACTGATAGCAACATTCAGAATCCTTAAGCATACTGGACAATGGCAGCATCCTCGCTAAAACAAGGGGAAATGGTGAATTTTATATTGTCAACACATCAAATACTAAATATGCGTATACTGGCTATGGAACACTCACCTTCAGCAATAATACTACTGTGCCTGATAATTAATTCCGCTTCCTGAACTATACAATTAGCAGAAATAAAAAAACAAAGGAAATTGTGCCCGAATAATTATGTTTGTATAATGAAAAAACAAAAATTCTCTCCCGATTGTTAAACTGAGAATATTAAACCACACAATCATGGCACGAGTCAGCACTTATCTCAATTTCTCACGTAATACGGAAGAAGCTTTCAAT
>JANXXP010000044.1 GCA_025350595.1 Bacteroidota bacterium | reverse complement strand
TACTATTTGTGGTTACCTGGCCTTAATTTTTATTAGCGCAGCTTATACAAGCGTCGGCATATTTGCAAGTAGTTTAACCAGTAATCAGATTGTAGCCTTTCTCTCAGCTTTGTTTATGGGATTGTTTTTCCATATTATTTTTGAGATAATAGCAAGTGGATTGTCTGGTTTTATTGGGCAGGTAATAAATTCTTTGAGTGTAACTGTACATTTTGAGAGTCTTGCCAGGGGAGTTGTTGATTCCAAAGACCTGATATATTTTGGATCAATAATATTCATGGGGCTATTCCTTTCAGAAGTATCCCTTGCCAGGCGAAATTATTTCAGTAAGTAGTTTGAAAATATTAAAGGTAAAATGATGAAATCAGCAAAAATATCATCCACAATAATTCTGGTTGTTGTTATTATAGTCATTATTAATATTTTATCAGATAATTACAGCTTCCGGATCGATCTTACCCAGGGGGGAGAATATACCCTGAGCAGGGCAACTAAAAATATCCTTCAGAATCTTGAAAAACCTGTTACTGTTACAGCTTATTTTTCGAAGGATCTCCCTCCTAATATCGGAAATATCTCAGGGAATCTTAAAGATATGCTGATAGAATATGGGAACAGGTCAGGCGGAATGGTAGTTTATAAATTTGTAAGTCCGAATGAAAGTGAAGCTCTCGAAAAGGAAGCTGTTCAAAACGGGATACGGCCTATTATGATAAATGTTAGGGAAAAGGATCAGGTGAAACAGCAAAAAGCTTACATGGGCGCTGTGGTATCGATGGGTGACGAGAAAGAAAGAATCCCGTTTTTCCAGCCCGGATCAGCAATGGAATATGCTCTGTCAACCGCAATTAAAAAGCTTTCTGTTGTTGATAAACCTTCAATCGCATTAATTCAGGGACATGGAGAACCTGCAATAAATGACCTCGTGCAGGTAAATAATGAACTTGGCATTTTGTATAATGTACAATCTTTGAAATTAACGGATACTACCAGAATCTCAGAAAAGATCAAGACAATTGCAATTATTAGGCCTACTGACACAATCCCGTCATCCCAGTTAGTCGTTCTGGATAATTTTCTTGCCAGGGGAGGTAATATTTTCCTGGCGCTGAACCGTGTTGAAGGGAATTTCACAAATGTCAGCGGAACCTCAGTAAGTGTCGGACTTGAAGACTGGTTAAGAAAAAGAGGTATTACAGTTACCGATAACTTTATTGTAGATGCAAAATGTGGAGCTGTTACGCTTCAGCAGCAAGAGGGCAGTTTTACAATGGCTACTCAGATTCAGTTTCCATATCTTCCTGTAATAGTCAAATTTGCTGATAATCCTGTCACAAAGGGGCTTGAGGCGGTAAGTTTGCAATTTGCCAGTCCAATTACATTTGCCGGTGACACTTCGTTGAAATTCACACCAATCGCTTTCTCTTCCGAGAAATCGGGGAGCTTAAGAACTCCACTTTATTTCAATGTTCAGAAACAATGGCAGACAATTGATTTTCCAATGTCAAATCTTGTTGTGGCTGCCATAATTGAAGGAAAATTGTCAGGGAATGTTAACTCTAAAATGATAATTGTATCGGACGGTGATTTCGCAGTCGGGAGTGCAAAAGCAGGAAATCAGTTGCCACGTGATAATGTAAGCCTCCTTGTTAACTCTATCGATTATCTGTCTGATGATACAGGGTTAATTGAATTGAGGACCAAGGGCGTTACTTCACGTCCTATCAGGGAGATGGAAGCCGGTACCAAGACTTTACTCAAATGGATCAATTTCCTTGCGCCAATCATCCTGATTATTATTTATGGTTTGGTTAGAATGCAAATCAATAAGAACAAACGTATCAAAAGAATGGAGGTGAGCTATGAGTAGCCGTTTTGATAATAAAAAACTTATTTATCTTATTGTCGGGTTAGGCATTATTTTGACTCTGACGATATTAGTAAGAATTCCAAAAGAAAGAGCGACCTTAAAAAGTAAAATTACTGACTTTGATACGATGGAGGTCAGTAAAATAATTATCTATCCCAAGATATCTAAAGAAAGTCCGATTGAGTTTACAAGGATCATTGGCAAATGGACAGTTCAGCAGGGATCTGTCATTTCTGCACCTCAGAAAGGAGCTGTTGAGAACATTTTCAATGAATTATTAAGTATAAAACCTCAGAGCCTTGCTGCACTTAATAAATCGAAATGGAAGGAATTTGAACTGACAGACAGCCTTGGGACAAGAATAAAGGTACTTAATAAAAATAGCAAAACTCTCTGTGACCTGATGATAGGCAAATTCAGTTATAAACAGGTTAATAATCCTTATGGAGGTAATGGAGGAAACAGTGTTGAGGGAACTTCATATGTAAGACTTTCAGGGGAAAAGGAAGTATACGGGGTGGAAGGATTTATTTCGTTTTTCTTCAGTGGAAAATTTAATGACTGGCGTGATAAGTCTTTTGTGAAATTGAACAAAAATGATATTACAAATATCACCTTTACCTATCCGGCTGACAGTAGTTTCAAACTTGTAAAGAAAGATAACAACTGGAATATTGGTCTTAAATCGGCCGATTCGGTAAATGTTTCTAATTACCTTCTTACTTTAAGTTCTTTGGAAGGACAGGTAATAAAAGACAATTTCAAACCTGCTGGTAATCCGGCTTATCATGTACTTATAGAAGGAAATAACCTTTTGAATATTATTGTGAAGTGCTATCAGGGAGATAACACAGATGAGTATATTCTTAACTCTAACCTTAATCCTGATGTGTATTTTATAAGCAAAAAAGAGGGAGTATTCGGGAAACTGTTTAAAGGGCCGAACTATTTTATATTTAAATCCCCAACCAGAAAAGGTCGCTAAACAAATTACTTAGGAGAGGCTAACGCGTCATTCAGCCGAACAAAAGTATAACCCATTTGTCGAAGGTTTGGTACAATATTTTTCATTGCTTCATAAGTATTCCACTCAGGATGGTTAAAATGCATAATGACAATAGCCCCGGGTTTGATCTTTTTTATAACATTCTCCTCGATTATGGGAGCAGGTGTAAATGGAACAGCATCTCCGGAAAGTATCTGAAAACCTACGACTCTAACACCCATTTTACCGGCCATAGTTACACATGCTTCATCAATATATGCTGTTGCTGAACGATAAAAATGTGTACTGGTTTTTGCAATTGCTTTTATTTTCAGTGCATTAGCCTCGATTTCATCATAAGCTTCCGCTATGTTTGATGTACCCGGAATTCCATAAATGCTTTTTCCGTCTACTGAACAGGGTTTATGGTTAAGTCCATGGTTCTCAATCTCGAATAAAGTATCCCTGCACAGCCTTAAAAAAGTAGAAAAGTTGGCGTCTATCCACTTCCCCGTAATGAATAATGTTGCCGGAATCTGTTCCTTATGGAGAAAATCTATTAATTCTATATCATAACCAATTCCATTTTTACCTCCGCATGCGTCAAATGTAAATGCGATATATTTATTCTGAGTATTAAACCTGGTTATTACTCCCGGGACAGATTCTCCCCATGCTCCGGGTTTTGTCTGAGCAAAACCGGAAATAATTCTATTCTTTAATGTTGAGTATGAAGTGTCCTTATTCAGCTTATTCAGAAAAATTGCGTTTGTATAATCTTTTGAATTTTGTGGGGTAGAAGGTATAACAGCAAATTGAAGCAGAATAAAAGCAGTAATATTCCTCATGTGAATACTCATTAAAATATTTTTGAGCTTAAATTGCATGGTTCAAATTTACTATTTTATTCTGACCGTTTTTAGGAGGGTGATATTTGGAAAAGGAGAGGAAATTTACTAATATTGTCTGATAATAACAAGAATTGTTTTTGTGTTCATATTCAGTAATTTAGGTCAGATTATAATGAAGAAAATTTCCATATTATTTATCATATTTGCATTCATTCTTTTGGGAAAATCTATTGCTTCTGGTCAGGGAATTGATCAGGTTAAGGGCTTACCTCTGATAATTACAAATCCCAAAATTGAGGATAAAGCAGCACCAGTTGCACTCCTGATCTCAGGTGATGGTGGTTGGTACGGATTTGAACAATCTATTGCAGATAATCTTGCTAATCTTGGGGTCCCAACCGTTGGTCTCGACTCACGAAAATATTTCTGGAACCGCAGGACGCCTGAAGAAACTGCCGCCGATATTGCCAGAGCACTTAGTTTTTATGGTAAAAAATGGGGGAGGAATAAGTATGTGCTTATCGGATATTCTGTTGGAGCAGAATTAGTTCCATTCATTGTAACCAGACTGCCTGAAGGTGTTAAATCAAAGACAATCTCTGCGGTGCTTCTGTCACCGGATTTATTTACCGATTTCGAGGTACATTTTACAAATATGCTTGGAATGGGTAACCCGCAGAACACTTATGATGTTGTAAAGGAAATTAAGAATATGCAACCTTTGCTTACGCTTTGCATCTTTGGTGATGGGGAGAAATCAAAATTGCCCGGGTTACTGGCAGGAACACCGGTTAAAATAGAAGCTATTCCCGGCGATCATCATTATAAATTTAATCTGCCTTTGATTATACAGACAATGAAAGAGAATGGCACATTTTAAAATAGCTTATGGGTGTGGGTTAAGCGTTAAAAAGTTTTATTGATATTCTATGACGAAAAATCATTCCAAAAGCTCAATTAAGAGCTTCTTTATAGAAAAAGTCTTCATTTTCCTTAGCGAAAACGGGAAGCTTGTAACGCAATTTCTTCTGACTGCCCTTTTTATTTTCATGGCAGCCTGGTTTTTCAGCCATCAGAGACATGAGTTTCAAAGTGTAAAAAATATCCTTTCCGGGGCTAGCATGAATTGGGTCCTTACGGGTGTAGGACTTATGATTTTCTATATTTTCATTCAGGGGTTGATGTATGTGACCTCATTCGCCTCACTTAACACAAGGCTTGGTCTGTGGGATGCAATAATTTTGTTTCTTAAACGTAACTTTATAAGTGTTTTTCTTCCTGCCGGAGCAGTGTCTTCACTAGCATTTTTCAGTGGAAACATTGAAAAAAAAGGGATTACAAAAACGCAGGTATATTTTGCTTCATCAATTTACGCTTTTGTCGGGATCCTTTCTGTAGTAATAGTTGCAATACCTGCATTCCTCTTTGTCGTAACAGGAGGCGGCATAGGTGCCGGGAAATGGTATGCGCTTACCTGTGTCATTCTTATATTATTTGCATTTGTACTGATCTATTATTCTCTCATAAATAAAAGGCTCCTCTACAGATGGATTTTGAAGTTTTTTCCTAAAGCTGGTATTTTTATTGAGGATCTGAAGAATAATAAAATAAACATTAAGCAGTTTGTTTTTACAGTTTTGATAAGTGTTGTTATTGAGTTTGTAGGGATTGCACATGTGTACATTTCGATGGTTGCATTGAATTTTGTTCCATCACTGTCAGCGGCAATAATGGCCTATATAATTGTAGTCATCTTCCTTATAATATCACCATTCTTACGTGGTTTGGGCGCAATTGAGGTATCGATGACATATATTCTTATTCAATCAGGCTTCAGCAATGTTGAATCCATTTCAATTACATTGCTTTTCAGGTTTTTTGAATTCTGGCTCCCGCTATTTGCAGGTATCATTAGTTTCCTTTTAAAAGTAGATAAGCTGTTGATGAGGATCCTGCCGGCAGTACTGATCTTTATCCTTGGTGTAGTTAATATCATTTCAGTTCTTACGCCGGCATTACCGGACAGAATTCGTATCCTGAAAGACTACTTATTTATTGAGACAGTAAGTTTCTCCAACAGTTTTGTGCTTATTGCTGGTTTGTTTCTCCTTGTTACAGCTGCATTTATGTTGAGAGGGTTAAGAACCGCGTGGTGGTTTGCAATAGCATTAAGTATTATATCTGTTTTTGGACATATAACCAAAGGAATTGATTATGAGGAAGCTACAATGGCACTTTTGATTGTCGGTTCTCTTGTTGCAACAAGAAAGGAATACTATGTTAAAACTAACCCGAAACTCGGAACAGTAGGCCTTCAGACTGCACTCCTGAGTATGGCTGCGGTTATGCTTTACGGAATAGTGGGCTTCTATTACCTGGATAAAAAGCATTTCCTGATTGATTTCAGTTTATCTCAGTCATTTTGGTATACACTTCAGAACTTCTTTCTCATTGGCAGCAATGATCTTGTTCCTCATGATGCATTTGCACGCGATTTTATTTATCTGATAAAGATTAGCGGATTTGCATCATTATCATTTTTGGTTTATTCTCTTGTACGTCCACTCGTCTATAAGTTCGTCCACACAGAAGAGGAGGTTATAAGAGCAAAGTCATTAACACAAAAATTTGGAAATTCTGCGCTCGATTTTTTTAAAACATATTCCGATAAATTACTTTACGCACCAGATGGGATCAACGCATACATTTCATATCGTGTAAGCAGAAATTTTGCAGTAGTGCTTGAAGATCCGGTTGCTGAGAATCAAGATGAGATGAAGAAATGTGTTATTTCATTTAGTAAGTATTGTTATGATAATGGTCTTAAGGAGATTTTTTACAGGGTTCCAAAGGAGAGTCTTCCGGTATATGAAGATTTATCCAGGAAAAGTCTTTTTCTTGGACAGGAAGGGGTTGTGGATTTAAATATTTTCACACTCGAGGGAGGAGAACGAAAATCTATAAGGAATGCACTGAATAAAATCGCAGAACAGGGTTATACAACACATGTTTATTCTCCTCCATTGCGCGACGGACTTGTTCAAAAACTAAAAGCAGTAAGCACAGAATGGTTGAAGCTTACTGAACGTGAAGAAATTGTTTTTTCACAGGGAATGTTTATTGAAAAGGAGATAAAGGAACAAACAATAATTACGGTCGAGAACAAAGAAGAAAAGATAATAGCATTCCTAAACATTATCCCTGATTATGTAAAAAATGAAGGAACCTACGATTTATTGCGTAAGACAGCTGATGCACCAAACGGAATTATGGATCATATTCTTGTGGAAATGTTCAAGTACTTTAAATCTCAGGGAATTCAGCATGTTAATCTGGGTTTTGCGCCAATGTCAGGGCTTGATGATCCACTCAACTTTCCTGAGAAATCAATGAAATTCGCTTATGAGAAATTCCGCTCGTTTTCTCATTTCAAAGGGCAAAGAGAATATAAGGAGAAGTTCAATCCTCAATGGAATGACAAGTTCCTGATTTATACAAATGATTTTGATTTACTTCAGATTCCGGCTGTATTAGCCAGGGTAATCAAACCCTGAAGTTTAGGGGACAAAAAAAAACGGCGCTTGTTTGCGCCGTTTTTAATTATACTTCGTACCAGTTACTTTTTCTCAGGAGCCTTTTTTGCAGGAGCTTTTGCAGGAGCTTTTTTAGCTGCTGGTTTAGCTGCTGGTTTAGCATCAGTTGCTGGTTTAGCAGCAGGAGCTGCAGTAGTTGCGGCTGGTGCTGCAGTTGCTGGTTTTGCAGCAGGAGCAGGGGTCGCATCTTTTTTCTCTGTAGCTGCTTTCTGTGGTGCTTTAGCTGGAGTAGTTGTGGTCTGTGCATTAACAACTAATACTGCCATAACTAATACGATTGCGATAATTACTTTTTTCATCTTAATATTTTTTAATTTGGTTTAACAGATCAAATGTACCTTGCAATTCTGAAGACGAACTGAAGATTGAAAAAATTAACAAATAATTAAGATTAAAGATTATTTCAGATATTTATGGCAATTCCACACGGTAACTCAATCTTGTCTCATGAATATTGTCAGTGCAGCTGTAGCTTATTTTCATTTTATAATTATCTGTAATCTTTTTAACTATTGAGAGTCCCAATCCAACTGATTGCGGGTTATCGCTTACTTTATAAAATCTGCGGAAAAGCAGTTCAGGGTCTGTTTTAAGAGGTAACCCTGTATTTGTAATAATGAGATATTGATCGTCAATATGGCATTTTATATAACCATTATTTATGTTGTACCTCACTGCGTTACTTATTAGATTTGAAATAAGGACATCAGCCAATACCTCATTCATTTCAACGATTGCATTATCTGAAACCTCCAGCTCGACATTGATTCCCTTTATTTCCATTATCTCCCTGTAATTGCCCAGAAAGGTTTCAATTATCTCTTTAAGTGATATTTTCCTGGTTTCATGAAAATAGAGATTCTCGATCTTCGAAATCAGTAACAACCCCTGGTTTAGCTTAAATAGTTTTGTAGTTGCTTCATTAATTGACTTGATAAGATTCAGACTATCTTTTTTCAGGTTTTTATTTTGCATTAGCAGCTCCATTTTTGACCTGATAATCGCCAGGGGAGTTTGAATTTCATGAGCCGCATTTTCATTATATTCTTTCAGATTAAGATAATCAACCCGCATCTTCTGAGTCATTTTCTCAAAAACGTTATTGAGTTGCTGAAACTCAACAATATCTGTTTCTGGTAGATCGAGGGGCTTATCAGACAATACATCAAAATTACCAGCGTTACCTACAGATTTGTAAAATGGACTCCATAATTTCCTGGAAATAAGGTAGTTTAGAAGTATCGATATAAGAAACAGCGAAAGGAAAAGGCCAAACATGTATATACTGATAGTTCCAAGAAGATCCTGTTTTTCACTTAAAATCTGGAAAATGCTGATTGTATAACCATTTTTGTTGATGATATTATCAGAATAGAAAAAATATCTGAAAGGAACATTGTCATCAAGATCGCTGTTATATAGTACCGTATCTTTAATGACCTGTAACTTGTGAACAGGGTAGTTCAATAGGTTGACCACTATCTGGTGGTCAAATGTCGCAGTAGAATCTGGTGCAGTTTCAGTTTGTTCAATCTGGTCCTTAATAATATCCTTCTCGGTAATTAAGCTGTTATCAATCTGTTTGTAAATGTCTTTTCGTATCGCAAAATATAAAAACACACCGCCGCCTACCATCGCAACAATAGAAAAAATGAAAAAGTAATATGTACTCTTGGTTATTAATTTCAACTTTCAATAAATTTATATCCAAAACCGTAAATACATTTTATATAGTTTTTACCCTTCGCAGCAATAATCTTTTTACGCAGGTTTTTGACATGAGTATATACGAAATCAAACGAGTCAGTAAGAATTACCTCATCTCCCCACAAATGTTCTACAATTGATTCTTTGGTAATTATCCTGTTTCTGTTGGTCATTAAAAATACGAGTAAATCGTATTCTTTTTTTGTGAGATTTAATAACTTTTCATTCACGTAAGCCTGTTTATCATAAGTATTGGCTTTTATCTCGTTAAAACTGATCTCATTAAGACCCAGGAAACTATTTCGTCGGTAAATTGAATTAATACGGGCGCTTAACTCAGCAAAATGGAAAGGTTTTGTAAGGTAATCATCTGCTCCGATTTTTAATCCGAGAAGCTTATCATCCAGCGAATTTCTGGCCGATAGTATCAGTATCCCATCTGCGGCTTTGTTTTTCTTTAGTTCTTTGATAATATCCAATCCGGTTCCATCAGGAAGACCTATATCGAGAATTATACAGTCATACCTGTTTATACTGGTTTTATCACTCGCCTGAAATAGATTCTCAGCCACTTCGCATATATGACCTTCCATCTTCAGATAATCAAAAATGGACATTCTCAGTGATCTGTCGTCTTCAATAATAAGTATTTTCACAGTATTTTAATAAAAATCAAATTTACGAATTTTAAAAACAGCGATAAAACTCATTTTTCAGAGGGGTCAATTACACCTGCATAACGGGTAAGAGAGTCGGGAATTGCGATCTTAAAATGAGATTTTGCCAGGTTATTCATTTTCTGCCGGCTAGCCTGGGTCATATCGATAGCATCACTGTAGGCATCATCATACGACTTTCCTTTTTCCAGAAGCTTTCGCTCCATTAATTCTGTAGCAATTGAGTACTCTGTTTCGTCGCAAGAGACCTGTCCATCAATCCAGATTTCTTTTTCAGGGATAAAATGGTATGAAAGATCATTTCCACTGAATCCAAAATCGGGGTAGATATTCTTACGTACCATATAACCGTCAACTATCCAGACTGTTATCCCTTCTCTTGTACCCCATGGAACACGATATATATTCTGAATCTGAATGCTGTCGGGAATCCATTTGATCTCCTTTATATTATCATAATCCGTCGCCGTAACTTTTTTAAGTGAAGCTTCATGTGCGCGGCATACTTCTTCATTTGAGTGTCTGATTGTCTGTTCCAGAGATAATGATGAGTCATGGGCTGTAATATACTTCCATCCAAATTTAGCCATAAGATGACGTTCATTCAGCTCATGAGCAAGAGTAAGATAATACTCTTCACAGGAAATTGCATTATCAATCCAGATTTCACCCTTTGGATTGAACGGATATCTCTGCTCATTTCCACCATAAAGAAATGAACTGAATATTTTCAATCTTACCTGATTGCCATCAACAATCCAGATATCATAATTATCTTTTTTCCCTTCATAATATCGATAAACATCCCCTGCTTTTTTGTAATTAGTACAGCTTAAGATTATAAAACTGATGGCAAAGATGATTATTAAATTTTTCATAGTCAGTCGATTTAGCAGACTTGCTGATTATTTACAAATCTATTGATTTTCCTGTACGGATGCAATTAAATCTACTTTGTCAGATTATTGACATTCTTGTTTTTCAGCTTTTTTTGCCCAGACCCTAAAGGGTGAAAAACTGAAAAATCAACATTTTCCCTTTAGGGATTTAGGGCAAAGACATGTTGATTTTGAGATCTGTCAAAGTACAATTAAGTTAACTTAACTTGTGTTGTTTATTGTTTTTCTTATTGCTTTTACCTGCTATTTAGCTAATTTAGCAACCGCGTCGTTAAATCCTTTATCAGATGGCTTTTAAAGAGATAGCAGTTAAATACAAATATTCTATTGGTTTAATACTGCTTTTTGTTCTTATTGAGAATGTGTCATTCATAATTGAGCCAACATTTTTCGGAAAGTTACTCGACTCCCTTATTGATCACTTCTATGATCACGAAACGGTAGATTATATTCTCCCTCTTATTATATGGATAATTGTTTATATGATAAATGTTATCGGGGGGACACTTCACAGAGTTTTCAATGGAAGTATATATTCAAAAATGTATGCTGATATTGCCACAGATGTGGTTATTGACTCAAAAGCCAGGGGTGATCAGTTTTCAAAAATGCTTGTCAGAGCTGAACTGGTAAAAGAGTATATAGTTTTTTTTAAAGAACGTCTTCCCGAAGTTATGTGGCAGTTGTCTGCTACTGCCGGAGCAATAATCGCCTTGTTTTTTTATGATTACCGAATAGCTCTTATATGTCTTTTTGTTGTAATTCCCATCGCATACATTAATAACCTGAACAGGAAGAATGTTACCAGGCTTCAGAAAGATATACATGATAACCAGGAAGAACTTTTTAACCTTATTGAAAGTAAGGATACTTCAAAGATCAGTCACTTTTATAGGAATACAATATCACCTAAGACCATGATTGCAAGATGGAACGCTTTTGGTTACAGTTCAGTTAAAGTGTTGCTGATATTTATCTTCATTGGGGTGCTTTTTATCTGTGTTGACGTTGATAAATTTACAACCGGAAAGATCTATTCTATAGTTGCCTATTTATGGACATTTATCGCATCAACGGATTATTTGCCTGAGCTAATGGAAAGCCTGGCATCAGTTAAAGATCTCAATACACGATTCAGTATGGATGAACCAACCGGAGGCTTGATCGAAAATGATTCGAATAAATGAATTAACTTTGAGCGAAAACACAAAAAAAATTATCAATGTGAAAAAAAAATTAGCTCTATTATTGACCCTCATTGTTTTATCTTCCTTGTGCTTTTGTGTCTTTCCTCAGAATACATCTATCAATTTTTACAAAACCGACAGTATTTTCTCGTTCCATTCTCAAAAGGGATTTGTTCCGGCATTATTTGCAGACTTTGGGGAACAAATAAGTGCCCCGTTTAAGTTCAAAACAAAACAATGGCTTTTGACTGGTGCGGCTATCGGAATTACAGCTGCTCTTATACATGTTGATAATGAAATTGATGATTGGGCAAAGGTTCAGAAACAAAATCATAGCTGGGTAAATAAAACTTCGCCAATTATTACAGAACTTGGCGGAACATATGGTATATTATCAGTTGTTGCATTCGGCTCAGTAAGTGCAGTATTTAAAAATGAAAAAGGAGTTCAGACCAGTCTGCTTGCCTCTCAGGCAATGCTGACTTCGGGTGTCTGGGTTCATATAATAAAAGCCTTTACCGGAAGGGAAAGACCAGAAGCTGATTACGTATACAGTAAATCAGAAGGAGGGAAGTGGTACGGGCCTTTTGTACAATATGATCAGGACCTGCCTGTTAAAAAACCCGGCTCCTCATTTGATTCCTTCCCTTCTGGACATACTGCAACTGCTTTTTCTATAGCAACAGTTTTTGCATCTCAGTATAAAGACACAAGGTTTATACCGTTAATAAGCTATTCACTTGCTTCACTGGTAGGCGTATCACGATTAACCGAACATAAGCACTGGGCATCTGATGTTTTTGCAGGAGCGTTATTAGGATATGTTACTGGTAAACAGGTTGTAGCTAATTTTAATAAAAATCAACAATCCAATGTTTCTAAGATGTCCTCAAAGTCAAATATCAGACCTGAGTTTACTTTCTTTCAATTTGGGAATCAATTTGGATTCTCTATAACAATGTAAACGGATTCAATGTATAATGGAAAGAAAATAGTTATTGTGCTGCCTGCTTACAATGCAGCCTTAACACTTGAGAAAACCTATAATGAAATCCCATTTGATATTGTAGATGAAGTAATTCTTGTGGATGATTACAGTAACGACAGCACTTATGATGTTGCGAAAAAGCTTGGAATTAATCATATTATTCATCATGAAGTAAACAAAGGGTATGGCGGTAATCAGAAGACATGTTATAAAAAAGCACTTGAATTAGGAGCTGATATTGTTGTAATGTTACATCCTGATTATCAGTATACTCCATTATTGATTCCTGCAATGGTAAGTATTATTGGTAGTGGCTTATACCCGGTAGTATTTGGATCGAGGATATTGGGCAATAGCGCTCTGACCGGAGGTATGCCGGTTTATAAATATTTTGCAAACAGGTTTCTGACAGCAGTGCAGAATATTTTAATGCATCAGAAGCTGACAGAATATCACACAGGTTTCAGGGCATATTCAGGCGAAGTTCTTAAAAAAGTAAAATTTGAGCTTAACTCAGACGATTTTATTTTTGATAACGAGATGATCGCACTTATTTTTTACAATGGATTCAGTATAGCAGAAATAACATGCCCGACTAAATATTTTAAGGAAGCATCGAGTATTAATTTCATGAGGAGTCTGAAGTACGGCTTCGGAGTATTGCGAGTATCATTCCTGTACTTCTTAACTAAAACAGGTATTTATAAATGGAATCTTCTGGTAAGTTGATTTTAAATGAGCAAGAAATTCTATCCCTGCATAATTCTGATTTCAGCATTTTTCTTTTTTATTCCATTCCTTGGTTCTGTTCATCTTTTCGACTGGGATGAAATAAATTTTGCCGAGTCAGCACGCGAAATGATTGTTACCAATAATTTCTCTCAGGTACAGATTGATTTTCATCCATTCTGGGAGAAACCACCACTTTTTTTCTGGATGCAGGTTCTGAGTATGAAAATGTTTGGGATAAATGAATTTGCAGCACGTTTACCTAATGCAGTAATTGGAATATTGACGCTGATGGCATTCTATTTTCTGGGGAAGAAGCTATATGATGAAAAGTTCGGATTAATATGGGCCCTGGCTTTTTTAGGTTCGTTTTTACCTCATTTATATTTCAAATCAGGAATTATTGATCCTTTCTTCAATTTTTTTATTTTTCTTGGGATTGTATTTCTTGCAATGAGCATCAGAAAAACGGGTGAAAGAAGTGGATTTAAGTATGCTCTTCTTGCAGGCATCTCAGTTGGACTGGCAACTCTGACAAAAGGTCCGGTTGGGTTACTGATTCCCGGTATCACTGTTTTAGTGTACTGGATAACTCTGAAATTTAAAAATATTTCAAACTGGAAGAATGTTCTGATTTTTACAATTTCCTGTATGTTAATCTCTTCCTTATGGTTTGGACTTGAGATGATCAATAACGGTTTCTGGTTTATTAAGGAGTTCATTAAATATCAGATGGACCTTTTTCTTAATCCTGTAGCCGGACATTCCGGACCAATATATTATCATTTTCTGGTTGTTTTTCTTGGGTGTTTCCCAATCTCAGTACTGGCACTTCCTGTATTGTTCGGAAAAAATGCTGATTCAAGTAAAGATGGTAAGTATTTTTTAAAATGGATGCTTATCCTGTTTTGGGTTGTAATGATATTATTCACAATTGTAAAAACGAAAATTGTGCACTATTCATCCCTCGCCTATTTTCCTCTCTCTTATTTTGCGGCAAACTTCGTCTATGAACTTGTTAACAACCGGATTGTACTAAAAAAATATCTTATCTGGATTCTCCTGCTTACCGGTGCCATTTTTTCAATTATTCTTATCGGCCTTCCTCTTGCTGCCAGTTACAAAACTCTTATTATTCCGTATATTAAAGATGATTTTGCTGTTGCTTGTCTCAATTCAGCGGTAACATGGACAGGTTATGAGTTTTTGATTGGAACAGCATATCTTATTGTGCTTTTTATCGCAATAATAATGATGAAAAGGAAATATATTTTCAGGGGGATAGTCCTCTTATTTTATACAACAGCCTTCTGTATTTTCTTCTATATGAAAGCAGTGGTTCCAAAAATCGAAGGCTACTCACAGGCTCCGGCTATCAATTTCTATAAAAGTATTTCAGGTCAGGATGTATATGTTACTACAATAGGATTCTACAGCTACGCACCTTATTTCTATTTTCAGAAGATGCCGGGTGGACACAGTGAAAGCGGTAACAGGGAATGGTTGCTGACCGGGGATATTGACAAGCCGGTTTACCTTGTTACCAAGACTACTAACCGATCATTTTTCGATAAGCATCCTGATTGTAATCTTATTAAACAAGAGGGAGGATTTCTATTTTATTACAGGATACCACATTCCAGAAAATAGGATTCTTTTCTGCTTACATATCCAGTTTGAACTGAATCCTGAATCCTGTTTTAGCTACGTTTGGAAGATCCAGATATGTAAAACGTTGAATCAGATCAACTCTCAGGACTCTAAAAATGTTTGAAACTCCTATGCCTGCCTCAGCATAAGGCTTTCTCTCCAGTGTATAGGTTTCGGGTATCCCTGATGTAGTCATAGGAAATTTAAACAGATCACTTTGATAATCAGGATTATTGGTTTTGGTGACACCACCGTAAATAACTTTGCATGTTACCAGTTCTCTGAGTTTAAGTTTTTTCAATAAAGGGATTTTATTGAAAAAGAATCCGTTAAAACAATGCTCTGCATTCAGGGAAACATACTGATCACTTACAAACTCGAGGAAATCCATCATGTTATAAGCGTTTCTTTGATAAGAATATGACTGGTTTCCTGCATGAACAAACAACAGGGAGTATGGTACTTTTCCGAATATTTTTCCCCCGTCAAGTGAAATATCCGTAAATCCAAGAACAGAAAGATAAACTCTTCTGCTAACAGTCAGCTGTAAACGAAGATAGTCATAATCGCTTCCGATTGATTTTGAACTTCCGGCAAACTTCAGAGAAATAACGGGTTCCCTGCTCGGGAAAGGACTTCTATAGAGTCTCCCCTGATAGAAAGTTTCATTTGGGGCATAGCGCAGAGTTGTAAATAGTTCGGAGATGTTGATATTACTTACATTGTTTGTTAATGACCTATAGTCGACTGTATTAAAAGTAAGTTCACCCCTGGCTGATTGCTTTGTAAAACTATAACCGGCAAGAATAGAAAAATGATTTTCAAATTCATTAAGATACTCTGTTTTGAAAGTCCTGTTGAGCAGAAGTTTTTCGGCAGTTCCTCTGTTGACAGACAAAAACAGGTTATCTCTCTGGGCAAACTGAAATTCCTGCCCCGGGACTTTGTAATCATCCTCATAGCTGACCCTGATTGATTTCACAGGAAACTCATATATAGTACGGGGTGATAACGAATAAGTAATACCTGCCCTGTATTTGAAAAGCTGGTCTTTGAATCCATATGCGGTATAAGCATCAAAATTAAGTTTTTTACTGAAATCTGGTGTTGTCATTCCACCCATCCTGAATCTCGCTCCCTCTACAGAATTAAAGCTGAAGAAACTATCATCGGGACCCAGGTATATCTTGCCAAGATTATAAAAGTTGGTTGAGATCAGCATTATCAGGGTCATTCTTCTTTTAAATGCAGGGATCTTTTTAATGCTGTCTACCTTCGCATAAATTCCAATTTCAGATTTGTTCAGGGGTATATACCGGTTTGTTTCCCAGAAGGAAGGACTTTGTGTTGCAATATCTATTTTCTCTATCCTCTCAGGTCCTTTAAAGATATTGTCATGTATTGGTTCATTAATTTTATAATCTTTATAAGAAATTGTACGCTGACCATAAAGCCCCATGGAGTTTTTCATAATGCCAAAATCAACTTCTATTTCATCTTTTGAAAGGAGCCATCCTTTCTGACCAAACTGCTCAAAATCCTGAACTACAGAAATATCCTTTACCCAGTCTATGTTTATATTCTTATTAATTCCTATATCTATTTTTCTGATGGCATAACAGCTGTCGAGAGTTACATAAAGGTGACCATGGAAAAGAAAATCTGCCTGGTTCCTTGGTTCAAAGAATAATCTTACACATTTTATGTTATTAACATTCAGGGTGTCAATAATATAATACCTATAGAACAGTGGAGCGGCAGAAGCAATCGGGCTTACGAACTTATTTGTAAGGAAGAGGATTTCATTATCATAAATATTAATGTTCTGAAATACATATTTAAGATGAGAAGTAATCCCATTGTTATCGAGATATTCATCAAAATTGATTGTTTTTTCCGCTGTAATTATTTCTTTTGTTGCAGCAGGATCTTTCCTGAAATAATGATCAGAAAGAGTCTCCTTGATAAAAAAATGGAGGATGCCATTTCCTATACGTTTTGTAGTATCGACATTTTCAAACACCGATTTGAATTTTCCGAAGAAATTTCCCTTTTTGAATTTTTCTGAAACGTTGCTAAGGGCAAACTGAATCTTCTCATATTGTTTATATTCAAGGTAATCATATGCTTCTTTCCTGTTTACACTTTTATGGGCAATTACTTTATCTATGAGGTCCACCGCAGGGTTGTTTTTGTTCTTGTAACCTACCCTTTTTGGTTTTATTGTTACTTCATCAAGTGCTATAACAGACAGGCTTAACCTGATGTTTATTATCTGCTCTTTCCCGGCAAATATGCTTTTTGATTGAGTCTGATAACCCAGATATGAAAACTCAACCTGAGTTGCCGGTACTTTTGTCTCAATTGAGTATTTCCCCTGATTATCAGTTATTGTTCCAACAGTTGTCCCTTTAAGTAAAACAGTTGCATAGGGGATAGGGTCTCCGGTTTTTGCATCGCTTACAATACCTTTTATTATGGTTTTTTCAGATGCCTGGGAAAACGAATCAGAACCTGTAAAAAGAAATAAAAAGAAAAATATCGAAAAAGTAAATCTGAAATTCATACTCAATATCATGTGACTTATTAGCACTAACGCAATTATCAGGTTAATGTTTTAATAATAGTGCACAAAGGAAATCATGTCCACCATCTTTTTTTCCTAAATTGCAAATGCTAAAAGTATATGGAAGCAGATGATACCCGGAAGTTGGTATCTATGTAATTAAAATAGAATAAGATATCTAAAGAGACTTTTTTACTACGATTTGACTCGCTAGGTTTTATCTACACTAAAAATCTCACTAATAAGAGCACTATATTTCTCATACAGCACTTTCCTTTTTAGTTTTAAAGTGGGAGACAATTCTCCGGTATTGGCAGTCCATTCATCAGCAACAAGTCTGAATCTCTTGATCTTTTCATGATCACTCAGATTCACATTCATATCATTTACCTCCTTCTGAAAACGTGCAAAAACTAAAGGATTGGCTATTAATTCATTATTGTCACGATAAGAAACATGGTGTATTGAAGCCCAGTTATGCAGAAACTGAAATTCAGGAGAAATTATTGCAGAAGCAAATTTCTGGTTTTCACCTATAACCATTACCTGTTCCACAAACATCGATTCCTTTAACTTATTCTCAATCACCTGTGGAGCAACATACTTACCACTTGAGATCTTAAATATCTCTTTTTTACGGTCGGTGATTTTTAAATATTTGTTATCAATCATTGTCCCGATATCTCCAGTATGAAACCATCCGTTGATATCAATTGCCTGTTTGGTGAGTTCAGGCTCTTTATAGTATCCAACCATCTGATTCGGACCTTTGGTCAGAATTTCCCCGTCTTCAGCTATCATAACCTGAACATCCTTTAAAATCGGACCAACACTTCCGAACATGATCTCCTTTGTTACCATATTATTTATCGCGACCACAGGAGAGGTTTCTGTTAATCCATAACCCTCAAGTATCGGAATCCCGGCAGCCCAGAAAACACGTGCAAGACGAGGCTGCAAGGCAGCACCTGCAGAAGAAATTATTTTAATGTTTCCACCCAGAGCTTCTCTCCATTTAACAAAAATGAGTTTATTGGCGAGTTTAAGCTGCGCCTCATAAAACCATCCGTTTTTCCCGTTAAATTCATATCTGAGTCCCAGATTTAAAGCCCAAAAGAATAATTGTTTCTTAATCCCTTTCAGATCTTTCCCGGTACTGACAATTTTGTCGAAGATCCTTTCAAGTAAACGTGGTACAGTTGCGATTACATTAGGTTTGATATCTTTAAGGTTATCCATTATGGTCCCCATGTTTTCAGCGTAATAAATACTGATCCCTTTATATTGAAAATGATAAGTCAGCATTCTTTCATAAATATGACTCAGAGGGAGAAATGATAATGTTTTTGATTCCGGTCCGAGAGGATGTATATAACTCGATTCAATGATGTTGGAAATAAGGTTTGAATGGTTGAGCATTACTCCTTTTGGAAAACCCGTTGTTCCGGAAGTATAAATTATTGTCACCAGGTCAGATGGTTCAACTGAGTTCTTTGCATTAACCAGATCATTTGAAAGATTTGAAGCCATCTCTTTGCCGATGGTTATCAATTCAGAAAAATGTTTCGCCCCGGCAATCCTGTCAAAAGTATAAATAGCCGATATTCCGGGATTCTGATCCATAATAGGCTTGATTTTTTCATACAAGCTTTTATCTGATATAAAAACAACTTTGGGTTCAGAATGCCCCAAAATGTATGAATATTCCTCGCTGCTTATTGTAGGATAAATCGGAACGCCAATTGCCCCTATCTGGCTTATTCCAAAGTCGGTAAAATTCCATTCCGGCCTGTTGTTGGATATTAAAGCGATCTTATCACCTTTTTTTATTCCCAATGAAAGAAGGGCAAAACTAACCCAGTTGCAATTATCAATGTATTCCTGGATAGCATATTTTTTCCATATTCCGTTTTCCTTGCCTGCGAGTACGTCTGTCTTATCGGAATACTTATTTTGTATCCTTTCCAGGATGTCGAATGTTCTTGTTGGTTCCATCATTCACCTTTTAAATGTAAAAAAACGAATATACTATTATTGATCAGAAAACCACTGAATGATTGTATAAATCAGCTAAATTTATAATTTTGAGCTTTAAAACTAATAGCTTTTATCATTATGAAAGAACTAGTACGTTGCCGGCCTTGTGGATTTGTAATGGAAGCTGATAAACTGGGGGATGTATGTCCAGCATGTGGTCTTCCACGAAAGGTTTTTGAACCTTACAGAGAAAAAGTTTCTCTAAACAGGCTTTTGTTGCTGAACTTTGACCTTCATCCTATTGCAATACATTTATCACAGGCTCTGGTAATAGTAATTCCCATTCTTACTTTTATTACATATTTTTTCAAAAATTTCCAGCCTGAGATATTGAAAAGCGTTCTGATATTTTCAGTTTTTGTTTTTCCATTTACAATTGTGCTTGCTATTGGTACAGGGATAGTCGATGGACTTACAAGATTCAAAACCCTTGCTACTCCGTTGTTGTACAGGAAAATTTTCGCAAGCTTGGTAATTCTTGTTTTATCTGTCGCAACATTTTTTATTGCCCCATACGAACATTACGGTGTTTTCACAGTCCTTCTTAGTCTTGTTTCACTCGCAACCGGAATCCAATTGGGTTTATGGGGTAAAAAACTGATAAACGTTATTTTGCCAGGCACATATCCTCAGAAAAAAGGATCTAAGGCTCCTGCTGCTGTTCCCGTTACTCCAAAGGAAGAAGCTTAAATAGTCAAGTTATTCAACGAATTGGTATTAGTCCTCAGAATCCGTTCAGTTTCATAGTTACGGTAGGTATTAGTAGTAATAATCCTAATAACACCAGGATCAGTAATATTGGCATTACCCATTTCAGCCATTTTGCATATGGAATTCTTGCCATTCCCAAAACACCAATAAGTACTCCCGATGTGGGAGCTATCATATCAGTGAAACCTGCACCAAACTGAAAAGCCATTATTGTAGCTTGTCGTGTAAGTCCAACAATATCAGAGAATTCAGCCATAATTGGTATTGTAAGAGCTGCCTTGGCTGATCCTGATGTTATAATCAGATTTATAAGCGACTGGAAACCGTACATAATAAATATTGCCGACATCTGACTAGCTCCGTGCAATGCTCCTGATAAACTATTAAGAACAGTATCAATAATCTGTCCGTCAGTAAGTATTGCGATAATTCCTCCCGCGAAACCTACAACAAGTGATGCTGATACAATATCCTTTACCCCTTCAACAAATAGTTTTGTAGTATCTCCTGCTTTTTTGCCCGAGGCAAATCCTGTAACTAATCCCATTGCAAGGAAAAGTGCGGCAATTTCCATAATATACCATTGGTAACCAAGGACTCCTACCACCAGATAAATCATTGTGAAAGCCAGAATATTAAGTACAAAAAAGTGCAGAGATTTTCTCAGGGTAATGAAACTTGACAAAAAGAATAATCCTGCAAGAATTGGCAAAAGGGGAGATGAAATTTTAGATAAGCCAAAAGTGAATTCGGTAATTGGATGCTTTACAGCAAAAATGATCAGAACTATACCTGTCAGAAATGCAACTATCCATGCTGACCTCGGAGTATAATACTTTATCTCCTCAATATGTGAATTCCCTTTTTGTCTCCAGTATTCGTCTGCTTCATACATTGGACTTTTCAGAGGATTTTTTTTAATCCTTGCAGCATACCAGAGTACAAATGCTATGCCGGTAAAAGTTATAATGATCCAGCATAATGAACGGTACTCAATTCCTGTAAACAAGGGTACACTGGCAAGTCCCTGTGCTATTCCGACTGTGAATGGATTCAGAATAGCACCTGCAAATCCGATATGAGCCGCAAAATAGCAAAGTGCAATCCCAACCAAAGAATCATATCCCATCGAAATTGCAAGCGGTACAAAAATAACTGCGAAAGCAATTGTCTCTTCAGACATTCCGAAAAGAGCCCCGAAAAGGCTGAACAATATCATTATCAGAGAGATGATTATATTGTTCACTCCAAAAAACTTCACTATCCGGTATCGTTCCATTCGTCGTGTAAATCCCAGAAATGAAAAGATACCCACATCAATGGCTTTGGTGTCATTCATTATCCAGAATGCGCCTCCAATCATAAGGATGAAGACAATTATATGCGACATGTTGATAAATCCCTTGTAAAACGCCGAGAATATCTGCCAGGTCTGCGGCTGATTTTCGACATAGTGGAATGAACCATTGACAATTACGCTCCGCTCAACACCATTAACCGAAACCTGATGCCTGTCAAATTTTCCCCCGGGAATAATCCATGTGAGAACAGCCGATATTATAACAATACTGAATACAATTACAAGGTTGTGGGGTATAGCAAATTTGAGCTTCATGTGTTTATTGATTAAAATGGTAGATCAATAATAAAAAAAAATAACCACAAAGTCACACAAAGGAATTCACAAAGGTTCACTAAGGATGTTAATTATTCTGGTTAATTTTACTATCTAAGTATTTTACTAATAACTATCCTATGCTTCTGATAAAAAATGCTATTGTTTATTCCCCTGAAATGCAGTGTAAGAAAGATATACTTATTGGCGGAAGTTCAATTCTTGGAATATCTGATAAAATTGAGGTGCCCCGGGGTGTTGATGTTGAGGTGTTTGATGCAAAATGTTTGATGGTTGTGCCGGGGCTTATTGATAATCACGTACATATAGCCGGCGCTGGAGGAGAAGGTGGACCAGCTACGCGTACCCCTGAACTGGCTATTTCAAAGATGTTTGAAGGGGGAGTAACAACAGTGATAGGTTGTCTGGGAACAGATGGTTTTACGAGGTCTGTTGAATCTGTTCTTATGAAAGCCAAATCGCTAAAACATGAAGGTGCTTCAGCGTGGATATGGACTGGCGCCTATCAGGTACCTTGTCCTACAATTACAGGTGATACAGGAAAGGATATTTCACTTATTGAAGAAATAATCGGAGTTGGAGAACTGGCAATTTCTGATCATCGCAGTTCTTGTCCATCTACGAATGAGCTGATACGTATCACCGCTCAGGCAAGGGTAGGAGGTATGCTGGGTAAAAAAGCCGGTATGGTTAATATACATCTGGGAGACGCCAAAGATCCGTTTGCACCTTTACATGATGCGATTAATCATAGTGAATTGAAATACACACAATTTCTTCCGACTCACTGCAACAGGAATGATTATATTTTTGAAGATGCTAAGGTATATGGGAAAAAAGGGTATCTCGATATTACTACAAGCGCCTGGCCATATTTTCAGGACGAAGAGATTAAACCTTCAACTGCGCTTAAAATTTTACTCCAGGCAGGTGTCCCGGCGGATCATATTACATTCTCTTCTGATGCCTGTGGGTCACTTCCTGGTTTTGATGAACAGGGACGACTTGTAAAACTTGAGATGGGTTTGCCGTCAGCAAATATAAGAGAATTGGCTGATGCTGTCCTGAACGAGAAGATTCCTCTGGAAACTTCACTGAAAGTCTTAACCTCAAATGTTGCGACAATTCTTAAACTTCCAAATAAAGGCTTTATTTCCAACGGCCTGGATGCAGACATTCTGTTCCTGAACCCTGACATGAAGATGGTTCATCTGATTGCAATGGGGAAATGGGTAGTCAGGGACGGGGAGGTTATCAGGAAAGGAGCCTATGAGTAGTTAGTAGGTAGATCATCATAAATCTGAATAATAGTACTACCGCAATTTGAATTTCTGACCCGGGAGGTAAACACTTAATTGAAGACCGGTTTTTCCGAGTAATCCATTTTGAACTGTTTTATTATTGCCGTTATTTTTAACTACTATAACCTGGCTTATTCCTGTTACTGTTGCATTATTGCCATCGACAATGATAGCAGTTGATTCGTCGATTCCGACACATAACTGATCGGGATTTTCGATAGATGCAGCAACAAGCCTGTTAAGTCGTTGACGTTTAATAAAATGTTGATCAATGATAACATCATTTAACATTCCCAGACCTTTAGTTATTTCAACATTCTCAGATTCAATTGTAGTAATACCAGATTCACTTTCTGGATGTTTTTTCTGATTTCCGGTTATCATTTTGTCACTCATTACAGCAGCCCCTGCGCTGGTGCCTGATACAACTGCTCCATACTTAAATGCCTCATGAATAGCTTCAAAGATTGGGGTATTTAGTACAACCTTCATAAAGCGCGACTGGTCGCCACCGCTGATGTAAATTAGTTTCGCATTCCGGAGTGAATCAAGCTGTGCCTTCGGAGGAGTTTCTCCCTGACGGAACGCAAATCCTGAAATATTTTTAATTCCTGTATTCCTAAAATCTTCCTTTGCCCAAAGTATTGCGCTATCAGGTTCTGAGCTGGCCATTGGTAAGACATACACATAACCTGCTTTCCGTATTCCAGCCAGGGAGATCAATTCGTTCATCATTGCATCGCTTCTGTTTCCTCCCCCAATTATAAAAAGTTTTCCTGAAAGAGATGTTTGGGTCTTCTCATTCCCGCAATTTGAGAATGAAATTGAGATTGCAACAAGCGAGATGGTAATAATACTCTTCATTTTAAATATTTAATTTTGCGTCTTCGCGTCTTTGCGAGAGGTTATAAATTTTTGTTTTGTTTAATAAATCCAATCAATATCAGATATTGAGCAAGAATATATGTCATCATTATCACAATTCCTGCTGAATCAAAGGGGTGACTGAATTTGTTTATTGCTATAGCCGAATCTGAGATTACAAAAAGGATGGCACCTGCCAGAACCAGATAGTAGCCAGGCCTGTTAACTTTTTCGAGCCTGTTTATTGCACCGGTAAGCATTGTGAGTATAACAAGAGAGTATAGGATGACAGGAATTTTCATCGAAGCAAGATCATTATAGAGGTAAAATATTAAACAGGTGCCGGATAAAACAACTGGTATAAGCAAGTACCATTTCTTTTTGAAGATGACATTACTCCCGGGAGTTTTAAAAAACACAACAAGGTACATAACATGTGCCAGAAGGAAACAAGCCAGTCCGGGGATAAATAAGTCTTTGAACTCAAGTACCATATCTCCTGCCCATGAAAAGAGAAGTCCTGCAAACATCAACTTATCAAAATGGTTGAGCTTTTTGTGGATATTTAAAGCTAAAATAAAAATCAAAAAAGGCATAAGGAGCGCCTTGGCAAGAAACTCAGGAATAATAGATGTTGAATTGTCTAAAGCAATACATATAACACCTGTCAGAAAAAAGGCAATTGATAATATTTTTGTTCCCCGTTTCAATGAGATATTACTCACTATATTAAAATTATATACTCTATTCCTTTGTGCAAATTAGTGATTGCCTTCGTGCCCTTTGTGGTAAAAGGAAAATTTTACTACAAAGTACACAAAGTAGTTCACAAAGATTTCACAAAGGTCAAAAATTATTAATATTTGTCCCTTATAATTTCTGCATTTCTCTTAACTGCCCTCTTCAGTTAATGGATTTCATCTTTTTTGTTTAGCGGTATATTGGTATATTTGCAGCCAGGAAAGTTAACTACCAAACAAAACAAGCAGATTTATGAAATCTTTTAGCCAACTTATAATTTGCATTTTACTTCTGACATCATGCAACCAGCAGAAACAGCAAACTCAAACAGAATTTATTACTAAGAGTAAATTCACTGTTGAAGGGAAGAAGGTCATTGTATATACCACTGCAGACAGTACAAATCTTAGACTTACAATTACAGATACCCTTAAATTCAGAGAACTATTACAACCTCTTGAGACTCAGATCTGTGTTTTTGTAGATCCGGATAAAGCTTTTCAGACATTACTTGGAATTGGTGGAGCATTAACGGATGCTTCTGCTGAAACATTTGCCAAAATGCCAGAGGCAAAACAACAGGAGTTTTTAAAAGCATACTTCGACAAACAGCAGGGAATAGGATATACCCTTGCAAGAACTAACATTCAAAGCTGTGATTTTTCCAGTGGCAGCTATACTTATATTACTGAAGGTGACAGGGAATTGAAATCATTCTCAATTGGCCATGATATGCAATACAGGATTCCGTTTATTAAGAAGGCTATTTCTGCCGCAGGAGGCAAGCTGACACTTTTTGCATCTCCATGGAGTCCGCCCGCATTCATGAAACTCAATAAGGATATGCTACACGGAGGCAAACTGAACCCTGAGTTTTACCAGCCATGGGCCAGCTATTATACCAAATTTGTGAAGGCTTATGAACAAGCGGGGATTCCTGTATGGGGGATTTCTATTCAGAATGAGCCAATGGCAACACAAAAATGGGAATCTTGCATCTATACAGCTGAAGAGGAACGCGATTTTCTAAAAAATTTTCTGGGCCCCACTATGGAGAAAGAAGGACTAGGCGATAAGAAGATTATTGTATGGGATCATAACCGCGATCTGATGTATCAACGGGCAAAAGTTATATTCGATGATCCGGAGGCTTCTAAATATGCCTGGGGAATGGGATTTCACTGGTACGAAGACTGGAGTGGCGGGACACCAATGTATGACAATGTTGCGCTTGTTCATGAAGCCTGGCCAGATAAAAACCTGATGTTTACCGAAGGATGTCCTGAAAAATTTAACGCCATGTACTTTAACTGGAGTCTGGGGGAGGAGTATGGAAGATCGATGATTAATGATTTTAACCATGGAATGACAGGTTTTACTGATTGGAATATTTTGTTAGATGAGACAGGCGGGCCGAATCATGTTCAGAACTTTTGTTTTGCCCCTGTACATTTTGATACCAAAACAGGCCAGATGATTTATACCAATTCATTTTATTACATAGGCCACTTTTCTAAATTTGTCCATCCCGGAGCAAAACGGATCATAAGCTCAGCCAGCCGCAGTCAATTGCTTACAACTTCATTTATAAATATGGATGGAAAAGTAGTTGTAATTGTTATGAATCAGAGTGACAAGAAGATCACCTATAATTTATGTATAGGAAGTAAGGCATCAGAAGTTAGCACTTTACCACATTCCATACAGACTCTGGTTCTTTAGGTATCATTTCAAGAAAGTAAAAGGTCGAAGTTAAGTTTGAGAACTTATCCTCACAGCCTCAACCTTAGTATTCCTGGTTGTAAGATTTAATTCGACTTAAAGATATTTAGAAATTTAGTTTTGTACGGTAAATATACGTACATTTGTGCTTAGAATTAAATCTTACCCAGTATGAAAACACTTGAGAAAGCACGATTTGATACTAGACTTCCAAGAGAACAGAAAGAACTTTTTGAATATGCTGCAAGTCTGGGAGGCTTTAGAACCTTGACAGATTTTGTTGTATCTGCTCTTCAGGAGAAGTCCAGAATGATCATTGAGAAGCATGATACTATCCTTTCATCTAAAGAAGATCAGAAGTTATTCTTTAAAGCCATTATGAATCCGGGAAAACCAAATCAGCAACTTGTTGATGCGGTTTCACGCTTTAATAATGAACTCAGTAAGTAATGGATTATTTAACAGTTCCGTTAAATTCTTTGCATAAAAAGAAGGATTTCAATTGTGGTAATGCACTTCTGGATAACTACCTTCATCTTCAGGCAAAACAGGATATAAAAAGAAGCATTTCTTCCTGTTTTGTTTTTGCTGATGAAGAAAAAATTGTAAAAGGATATTATACTCTTTCCAATGCAGGGATAAAAAGAGAATTTATTCCTGAAGATATAATAAATAAATTGCCAAAATCTTATACTAATCTTCCTGCCACGTTATTAGGAAGACTTGCAGTAGCAAAATCTTTATCTGGTCGAGGTATAGGCGAATTATTATTGATTGATTCCCTGAAACGAAGTTTTAACGTATCTGTTAGCGATATTGCCTCAATGGCCGTAATTGTTGATCCAATTGATGAAAGAGCCATTGGATTTTATTGTAAAAATGGTTTCATTATTTTACCTGATAGTGGAAAAATGTTCCTGCCAATGAAGACAATCTCTGGTTTGTTTCTCTAAAATTCAGTTTGGATATATTTATCTATTCGCTTTTTACTGATTATTGGTTAAATTTGCAATTCAAATCTAAAAATGAAAATTATGAGAAAATTTGTATTAACACTTTTATTATCTGTTGGTATTGTAGCATTAGTGAATGCACAGGATTATAAGAACGGGATAGGTTTAAGAGGCGGACTGTCATATGGCTTAACGTTTAAGCACTTTACAAGCGAAAAAGTTGCGCTTGAAGGACTTCTTCAGACAAGATGGAGCGGTTTTGATATTACAGGGTTATATGAAGTTCATGGGCAGGCATTTAATGTTGAAAAGCTTAGATGGTATTATGGAGGTGGTGCACATGTAGGTTTCTATGATGGAAGATATGTGTCATGGGGCATGACTGGTACCTCATATACATTAATAGGAATAGATGGAATACTTGGAATTGAATATACGTTTAGTGAGGCTCCTATTAATATTGGCCTTGACTGGAAACCCGCTCTTAACCTGACAGGACATACCGGAGTGGTTGGAGATGGAGGAGCACTGTCAATAAGATATATTTTCTAGACTGACTTTGTAATCGATCAGCTTAATGAATTTAATGAGGGGCACTTGCCCCTTTTATTTTTGATAAGATTTATTTATTGTTATAGGTTCTTGTAATTCGGAATCAGGAAAGATTTTGCTATATTTGTTTGGGTTAAACAATTCCAGCTAAATTAAAATATGTCTGATGAAGAGGTTTAAGGGATATATTTTTATTGCCATTTCAATTTTTTGCCAGACAGTGTCATATTCAATGCAATCGGATACCACATCAATCCTGGATAATATTTATAATTATGATTTTCTTTTAGCATCAGAGCGCTTATCTAAATTAAGTGAAAAAGATCCACTGTTAATTGAGACTTTAAATCTTGAGAAAAGCTGGTGGATCGCAATTGAACAGGGAAATACCGACAACTTCTCCGGATTTATTACCACTTTGAACCAGTTTGAAAATAGCAGCAAAAATGGTCTTGATGAAATTATCTCATCTACTTACAGGATGAGGTATTATGCATGTACCAATAAAAATTACCTCATTCCATTCTTATTTCTAAAGATTAAGAAAAATATTGCAGAGGTTGATGTTGATTATCTGAAAGCTTCAAAACATGAAGGATATGAGCTTTTTGTCCTTTATAAATCCTTTTTGACTCTCGTGCAGAATAGTCTTTTTCTTGATAGGGTATTGTCAGATAATCAGAAGAATAAGTCGCTTATTGAAGATATTGATAATGTAATCAGCAATGGATCCCAACCCAACAGAACAATTGGTCGCTATTTTTTAATGAAGTATTATTTAGATATAAAAAAAGATAAAGTAAAAGCATTTGCTTACCTGTCTGAATTGCACTATCAATACCCCAATAATAAAGTTTTTTCCCAATTATTAACCAATTAATTATTCTTTATGAAAAAGTTAATTTCTTTATCTTTAATCTTTGTTCTGATCGCTTTCTGCAGCTTTAATGCAAAAGCTACAGGTTACACTTCAGATGAAAACCTGATTGATCAGATGTTTACCAAAGCGCCGGAAGGTGCGGTTATCCCTTTCACAAACTTTAACCTGACAGCAAATTCAACTGCTTTAGCCGGTGCCCAGAAGGATGCAATCGTAGCCATAGCTCTGGATTTCTTTTTAGGCGGATTTGGAGTTCACAGGTTTTATCTTGGAACTGAAGTATTAACGGGAGTTGGTTATATTCTTACTTGCGGAGGTATTTTTGGCATAGTACCTCTCGTCGATTTTGTTGTATTGATAATCGACAATAAAGATATTTCTCCATACGTCAATAATCCGAAATTCTTTATGTGGATGTAGTAGGATTGATTTGAAAATAATTTATTTCAAAAGAATTAAGTATTGGCTAATATTGCTGGTACTTAATTCTTATTTTATACGTTGATTTGGTTAAAATGAAGAAAATACTATTATTCTATATCATTCTGACTTTTCTTCTTCCTCATAACTCATTATTAGCTCAGGATAAAGGACTTGTGGAAGTCAGGCAGGAGACACAGGTTCTAAGAATGGGCACTAAAAGTATTTTTAGATGCGATATTTATTATAATAAAGAAAAGGATGCAATTGTGACACATCATTTCTATCCGACTGAATTCGTGAAGATGTCGAACCGGTTTGGAGAAATGAAAATTTATTTCCCATCCACTAATACTGTTACAATCGAAGAAAGTATTTCACTTTCAAGCACAAATGAGCTGCTTTATTATTTTATTAATAACAAGCTAAGCGATCTTGGTCTTGCCAAAGAGGGTTTCAAACTTGTTGCATCAAAACATGAAGAAGACTTGATTGTAACAACCTGGCAGGCGCCTGCATCATTTAAAGTAATAAATCAGATTAAGATTGTGTTCAGGGAAATGGTACCAATCTATGCTGAATACCTTGGCCTGGACGGATCAATTAAAAAGAAAATCTATTATAGCAGATACTCAGTCTTTAAAACATTCAGAATGCCCCTCCGCATAACTGAAATAAGTTTTGATAGTAAAGCTGATTCAACTATCAGGCTGTCGGTTTTCTCAAATGTCCTGACCGCTGATTTTCCTCCTGATAATTATTTTAATTTTAAAATTCCGGAAGATGCAAAAATCACTAAATAGATATTTGCTGATTTTTTCTATTCTTTTAATAAACATTTGCAGTCATGCACAGAGCCTTGCTTTTAAAGCTGATATTGAGCATATAAATGTGAGATTACACCATGTTAGGCCTGATCCTTTCCGACGACCTTACATTTATCAAAATGAACACTCACTAATCAAAAAATTTAATCCGGTTAGTCTATTTTTGGGCGGGACTCTATATATTTATCAGAACGTATTTTCTAAACATATTTCTGCTGATTGCCTTTTTACACCAAGTTGTTCGGAGTTTAGCAAACTGGCAATAAAAGAATATGGGATTTTAAGAGGGACCCTTTTATCAATTGACAGAGTTAACAGATGTAACAGAATTGCCGCAACGGATCTAAAAAATTATACGATTGATCAGACTTCCAGGCGATATCCCGATCCTGTTTTCCGTTACAGAAAAAAATCAGATAAGAATGGGGAATAAAGGAAACAGATATATCGGTGTTGGGCTATTTCTGGTTTTTCTCTCATTCAATGCTGTATCATTTTCTCAGAATTCAGGTGACTGTGACTTGAAATTTATCAGTCACCTTGTAAATACAGGTGATTATACAGAAGCGTTATTTTTGATTGACTCAACCCGTTGTTCATCAGGTCAATTGAGTGATAGTCTGAATTATTTTAAAGGGTGGAGCCTGTACTCATTAAAGAGGCTCTCCTTATCATCGCAAAGTTTATTGAGAGTCTCCCCGACCTCTGAATTTTATTTGAAAGCACATTTTTTTGCAGCTTACAATTATACTCATCTCGGAGATTATAACAATTCAACTGATGTGCTTTCTAAAATTGATGGAATAACAGAAAAAATTTTGTCCCTGAAAAATTTTGAGCTTGCCGGAATTTCTCTGCTTAAAGGGAATAATGTTATGTATGATGAATATTCCACTAAAGTAAATAAGAGTCTTTATGAGCTGGCAGAATCCTCTGATAACATTCAAAAAATCTCATGGGATCTGAAAAATCATAAGAGCAAATCACCGGTGCTGGCAGGCTTATTATCTGCTGTTATTCCCGGATCGGGCAAGTTTTATGCCGGGAAAAAAGGGGAAGGCATCTCTTCATTTATCGCTACAGCAGGACTTGGATTAGTAACCTGGGAGAACTACAGAAAAAACGGGATTAGTAATTTTAAAACAATAGCTTTTGGAACTGCATTTGCATTTACTTACTTGGCAAACATCTATGGAGCGGTATTAAGAGTAAATATTCTCGAAACGGAATACAGAGACAATGTTAAAAATTCGATTCTTTTTAATTTGCACATTCCTTTGCGTAATACTTTCGATAAATAGGATTGTTGCATCAGACCTTTTCTCAAATGCACTTAGAGTTTTTTCTGAAAAGCACTATTTTGCTGCTTCAATCGAATTCGAAAGAACCATCTTTTACGAATCCGATAATGTTAAAATTGCACAATGCAAATATTATAAATCATTATGCTATAAGGAACTTGATGATAGGAATAAAGCCCTTGAAGAGCTGAGCGAAATCAACCTGTATAATCTTCCCGATTCTCTATTCTTCCTGATTAAATATCAGCAGGCTCTCTGTAATTATCTGAATAATGATCCAACCCAGTCACTATGGAACCTGGATGAGATCAGATTCAAATTTCCGGATTCCGCGAAATCACTGGAAATTATCCCTTTAAATATTATTTGTCTTAACTCATTAAGAGAGTGGGACGAGGCTGTTAAACAATGGAACTACTTTATTGACAATTCAGGATTACAAGATTCAGTCAGAAACGATTTTAAAGCTAAAGTGTTCAATTTGTATGGTAAGAAAAACTTACCAAAATATCATTCTCAGAAGAAAGCGGAAAACTTATCTAGATTTATTCCAGGTTCAGGTCAGATGTATAGCGGAGCTGTTTTTGAGGGAACTTTCAATTTCCTTATGAATGCTTCGTTGCTGACATTTTCTCTTTACGAGTTCTATTATAAGTATTATTTCACAGGATACCTTGTTGGATTGGGAACATTTAACAAAACATATCATGGAGGCATGCACAGGGCAAATTTACTAGCAGAGGAAAAGAATCTTGACGGAATCAGAAAATTTAATATATCAGCCAGTTCAATGTTAATTAATGTAATAGACTCAAAAAACAGTACAAAGGGACTTTCAAGACAACTACAAAGTCAATACAAATGATAGTTTCTGAGAATCCGATAAAATTCTTATTTTTAAGGTAAATTATTAACCTCCACCGAAACGAAATGCCATGAAAAAGAATCTCCTGGTTATTGCACTGATTTGCTTCTTTCCGTTATTTGCTTTTTCTCAGAACAAGTTTAACGGTCTCGACATGAATATGGGAAACCTCTTCAGGTTATCCGATGCAAAAACCCGTTCAATCAGTCCTGAAAATTTTTCAGGTGAAAAAGGCAAGGCCGGAATGGCTGATCCGGCTAATAAAGATAAACCAAATCTGGCCAACGCTTCAGGTGCGGCCCGCGATCTGGGTTTGGGATGGAAAATAAATCCTTTTGTCAGAATAAAACCTGGAGAAACATTCATTATGGCTGAAATTGATGGCCCTGGAGCTATACAACACATCTGGATGACCCCCACAGGAAAATGGAGATTTTCAATTCTAAGAGTTTATTGGGATGATGAAACAGAGCCATCTATTGAATGTCCGGTCGGTGACTTTTTTGGAATGGGCTGGAACCAGTACTCGCCTCTTGTGTCGACTGCGGTTTGTGTAAATCCTGGAAGCGCTTTTAATTGCTACTGGGTTATGCCGTTCAGGAAAAAGTGCAGGATAACAATGGAAAATGTAAGTGATGCGGATGCAATGTCGCTTTATTACCAGATTGATTATACCTTAACAGAAGTGCCGGCTGATGCAGGATATTTTCACGCGCAGTTCAACAGGTCAAATCCTAACGAAACTTCAGTGCATACAATTATCAGTGGAATAAAAGGGAAAGGACAATATGTTGGTACATATCTGGCCTGGGGAGTAAGCAACAACGGGTGGTGGGGAGAAGGTGAAATAAAGTTCTACATTGATGGAGACAGCAAGTTCCCTACAATCTGCGGAACAGGGACAGAGGATTATTTTTGCGGCTCTTATGATTTTGACACCAGGAAGAAAAGTGATGCGGGTGTTGAAGAAACTGCCTACACTGAATTCTGCACTCCATATACAGGTCTTCCACAAGTTATCAAGGGGGATGGGCACTATAGTGTGATGCAGCGTTTTGGCCTTTACAGATGGCATATCATGGATCCTGTCAGATTTGAAAATGATCTGAAAGTTACAATTCAGGATTTGGGTTGGCATCAGGGTGGACGTTATCTGAAACAGCAATCAGATATAGCATCAACCTGCTTTTGGTATCAGACCGAGCCTCATGCTAAATTTCCTAAACTACCTGAATGGCGGAAACTGGAAGTTAATTGATCAGTTCCACCATAGAATTTTCCATCCTCTTTGGAGCGCTATCCTTTTGAGTCTATTATCGGGATTGATACAAACCGGATTTCCTGCCAAGTTAAGTGCAGGAAGGTCCGATATTGAATCGCCATAATACCATACGTCGGAGGTTTTAATGTTACGCATATCACAATAAGCCCTGAGTCTGATCTCTTTTTCAACGTCAAAACAGAGATTTCCGACAGGCCGTCCGGTTAAATATCCATCAATAACCTCCAGGTCGGAGCAGATTATATCATCCATCCCAAGATTCTTTGCCATTTCCCTGCAAATCTGAGCAGGCGCTGATGAAAGGATTACCACTTTGGTGTTTTTCTCTTTATGAGCTTTTATCTCAAGACGGGCTTCAGCAAAAACAGAAGGCAGGAGTACGTCTCTGAACACTTCATGACAAAGTTCATTCATGACTTGTTCAGATATACCCTTAGTCCAAGTTACCATCTCATTAACTATTTCCCGGGGATCTTTGAGATGGAGTTTATATAATAATGAGAGATAAATTGCACGGGCCAGATCAAAATATGTCATAATGTTCTTTCTTAAAGCACCTTTGACAAGTTCATTTCCACTGATGGCCTTCGCTAGTGTACGGTCGAGATCAAAAAAGGCAATATAGCTATTTCCGGAGGTATTATTTTTTGAAGAAATGGTTTCCATCAGGATTGTATATAATATTTAATGCAACAGGGAGAATACTCACATCGAATTTTTGTGAGAAAAACACTTCCCCATCAACATGAAAAGGAACCTTTTCAGGAAACTCAAGATTAATTGCAGGTGTTGAGTAATAGTTAACCTTCTTATCTGTAATATGCTCACCTTTTGGCACCTTAAGCAGGATCCCGAATCTTTGAAGCAAGGTTAACCGTTTTATCATGCAAACATCGAGCAACCCATCATTTGCTATTGCTTTTGGAGTAAGTAAAAATCCTCCTGCAAACCTTCTGCCTATCGCAATAGTGTTAATAAAACAATCTGTCTCATTTTTGCCGGATGGAGTTATTGATACCATCCTTTTTTCCTTAAAGAACAAGAGTGTTTTTACAATTTGCCAGACATACCTGTATTTCCAGCCCTCTTTTACTTTTCCGTCAGCAGTATAATTCTGGGCTGCAACTTCAGCATCGAATCCTAGTCCCATTCCATTAAGAAATATTTTTCCATTTACCAAACCCACATCCATGGTTATTTTCTGAACCTTAAAAAATATTTCCCAGTCAACCTCTTCAAAACGATTAGGGAATCCAAGTATCTGAATAAAATCATTGCCGGTTCCTGCAGGAATTAATCCTATTGTTATATCTTTTTTATTAATCAACGGACGTGCTATTTCATTAAGGGTGCCATCACCTCCGACTCCGATAATATAATTGAATCCATCACCTGCATATTTCTCTGACAATTCTGTGGCGTGTCCGCTACTTTCAGTAAAAACGAGCTCAGCATCGATTCCATGCTTTTTAATCATCTCCTTCAGTTTTGGAACGATTGCTTTAGATGCTCCTGTTCCTGATATCGGGTTAATTATAAAAACCCACTTTTTATTTCCTTCCATTTGACTTTTATTAAGTAGTATTTATCTGTCGAATCATGTTTAGATAATAATTTGGATATATCTGTTTAAATTATTGCGGATTGTGGATTTTTGATTGCGGATTAGAAATAAACAATCCGAAATCCAAAATGATCATAATTGAGGCATACTATTCTCAAATTGACAATTATTTAAAACATAGGCAGATTCAATAATTGCTTTTACAATATCAATTATTTCAGAATCTGTTTTATCAATTAGTTCTTCCCTTGTTAATGGTTTATGAATTGTAATATCAAGTTTTGAATTGAAATTAATGTACATCCTGGTTTTTGGTTTCAGATCATAGAATCCATTTAAAGTGACAGGCAGAATCCCTACATCTGATGTTCTGAAAAGGTAAATAAAACCCCTGTAAAAATCATTAATATTCCCATCCGTTGTTCTTGTCCCTTCAGGAAAAATGGCTACTGTTTTATTTTTGGACTTGCGAATAAGCTGATCGATCATTTCCTTTGTGTTTTTGACAGTCGGCTTTGTAAATGGCACATAATCAATCATTTTTAATATTGTGCCGAAAAGGGGGATTTTAAGAAGTCTTTCGTGACCAAACCATGCTACTCCGGGATAAAACGACATTATAGCCATGATATCAAAAAGGCTTGAATGATTAGCAACAAGGATGTATTTCTCACCTTTTATAATATTTTCCTTCCCGTGTAAAGTGAACTTTTTACCGATTATCAGAAACACCAATTTTGCCCAGAGCTGAGAAAGCTGACGTATCTGTGCCTTCAGATGTAACAATGCCAATATAAGAATGATGAGTACTACAACAGCTGTTAAGATGTAGAGTAATCCAAAAAGGAGTATTGAGATAATTGCGTAAAGCCGTGAACGCATCAAACGTATATATTTTTCTATGGCTCAAAATAAACATTTTTTTTTAAAATTGGTCCGAATCAAACTCTTTTTCATATTTTTATAGATAAGCCCGTCCGGGCATAAACCTTATAAAATGATCTGAGATGAACAGAATAATTAAAGGAATTTTTATAATTACAGTAATCTTCAGTGTTATAACTGTCTCCTGCATGAATAAGGAAAGTATTAGTAAAAAAATGATCATGAATATAATGGGTATTATTCCGGTAAATACCTCGACCGTATCGCATTTCCAATCGGGGGAATAGGTGCCGGAATGTTTTGTATTGATGGAACGGGATGCATTTCAAACATGTCAGTTCGTAACAGGCCGGAAGTTTACAATGAGCCTTGTATGTTTGCAGCTGTGTCGGTGAAAGGTATAACAAATGGCTCCAGGATACTTGAAGGGCAGGTGCCTGACTGGAAAAAATTCGGACAGCCGGGTCAAGCTACAGGTTTCGGAAACATTGGTCTGAAAAATGGCAAACCATTCCTGAACACTGTTTATGGTGAAATTACGGTGAAGAAGTTTGTGGTAAAATAATGGATTTCGACTTTTTCAACAGCCGCCATTAATAATTATTTTATTCCAGAATTACTGACAAACGCAATCTGCTTACTGTCAGGCGACCAAGATGGTACGTTAATAGTTCCTTGTCCTCCATATAGATAGGCTATTACTTTTGGTTCGCCTCCTGTAGCCGGCATCAATCTTAAGGTTACCCTTTTATAAGAAGGATGGTCGTTAGGAGCAACATCAGAACCAAATGATATAATGACGATCCATTTACCATCTGGAGAAATGTGCGGAAACCAATTATTATATTTATCGTTGGTAATTTGTTCCTTACCTGAACCATCGGGATTCATTCGCCAGATTTGCATCGTACCTGACTGGCTGCCATTATAATAGATATATTTTCCGTCGGGTGAATATTCGCAACCATCAACATGCTCCCCTGATTTATTATCAGTAAGAGCCACTTCTTTACCTCCATCAATTGAATTCTTGTATACATTATAAATTGGTACCCCATTCCTTTGGGCAACATAAACGACTTCTTTATTATCTGGCGCCCAGCCATGCCAGTATGAAGGGGTATTTTCAGTTATCATTTTAGGTACTCCGCCACCAATCGGAAGCACATAAACTGTTGATCCGCCACCCGGCAATCCCTTTCGTCCATGGCTTATTGCAAGTAACTTACCGTCGAATGAAATTCCATGATCATTATTGCAGTTATTTGCGAAATCGGTATTTAGTTCTTCAAGTTCACCTCCGGTAACCAGAATTTTGAAGATTGAACCATCCATATTAAATAGGAGTTTTTTACCGTCAGGCATCCAGTTTGGCGCTTCGAATCTTCCCGGTTTTTCAAAAATCACTTTTCTTTTTCCATCAATGACATTGATGATTTCCATCCTGCATCCCACTGTTCCTGAGGTCCCAGGATTGTAGTCAGTGCTGACAGGCTTGTCAATTCTGACATTCCATATTTTAACTTCTTCATTTACATCAGCATTATGAGAACATACGAATGGTCCCACCAGAACTTCATCAGGAAGATTTTCCATGTCGTGAGAACCTATCACTTCAAGCTGATTTCCGGTTCTTGCTGCCCGCATGATTATCGTCTTTCCGGCTCTTTCAATCTGGATAACATTATAGACTGAATCTTTTGCAAATATTTCATCCTGAGGGTCTCTCATTGCCGCACCTGCAGAAACTCTCCATTGAAGAACTGTGAGCCCGTTGCCATGATATGTTGCAGAGATATGCGGAGAAGCTTCATCGGAGGTTGCTCTTATCATCCAGCCGGTTTTTCTGTGGAGTTCCACTCCTTTTCCGACAAACTCAAAATTTGCAGTGAGTATAAAGTCGCCCTTGATTTTGTTGTAAAGGAAATGAAATTCATCCCTGGCAAACCAGATATTATAGCCTGAACCTTTGAGGTTATAGCTTTGATCATTTTGATTGTAAACAGCGGAACCTGTTTTTTTCGGATTTCCGATATCCGAATTCCCCTTGAAGATTCCAACAGGTGTATTTTGTGCTGATGATATTGCCATGATTAAACTGAATAGAAGAATAAATGTGGATTTCATGATTAAGGGTTAGTTAGAACTTATAAGTTTATTATTGTTGGTTGGTTGCTGCTTTTTGCTGGTTGATTGACACTTGTTATTTGCCTTACTGATTACCGAGTATTGATTACCTTTTTTCCCTGCGCTCCATACCCGGTACCCTTCCATGTGTTTATTAATATTTTCGCCCAGATATAAACGAGTAATGGTAAAACGATGACGTATAATTTATTAAAATGGTAAGCTTTCACAAATTGAAAGTGAATTGAAGAAATAATAGCCCTTGTCATTCCGCACCCATAACATTCGTGACCGGTAAGATTTTTATAAAGGCAAATAGAATGTTGGCTTTCGAGCCACTCCAATGGGATAAGATAAAGAACAACCGGGATTAACAGAATCCCGGCAGTAAGGATATATCTAAAATGCTTTCTATTTCTTAACCAGAATATGTCCGTTTGCATCTTTGAAAGAACCAACGATAATCATAATAAAGTCGATGAGTGCCCATATTCCGCAACCTCCGAGAGTTAATAACTGAACCACACCAATTACTGTATGTCCTGTGTAAAATCGATGAATTCCAAATACACCCAGGAAGAAACAAAGAAGGAGTGTTGTAAGCCAGTCTTTACCTTCTCCGGGCATAGAATGTTCATTTTTAAGGCTTACGCCACATTTCATACAGATGGAAGCATTTGGCGTAGTTTCTGCTTTACAATTGTGGCAGTATTTATCTCCGGCTTTAGGAGGAGTACCGCAAGCAACACACATAACGGCCTTTTCGGAAACTTCGTTTCCACAATTTCTGCAATACATAATAATGATTTTAGTTCTGTCTACTCGTATGGCTTTTCGACGCCGCCCCGTTTTTTATATGGTTACTGGTCTCCACATTGTTAATATCAGCCTTAAAGATACATATTTAAATTAATGTAAGATTCTCAATTCAGACAAAAAAAAGTTCTTTGCAATCGATTGCAAGCGCCAAATAATTTGATAATTTTGATTTTAAAGAGAATAAATTGAATTACTTTGGTACTTAGGAAACCAATTAAGATCTTTTCATCTTTGAAAAAAAGACTGGAAATATAAATCTAAAAAAATGAGTGATATACTGGAAAAACTGGCAAAGAGTGTCGAATTTGGAAAGATCAACAAAGCATCACCTTACCCTCCGAATATGAAAGATCAGGATGGAGCAGATGAATTGGCAAAAAGAGCCCTCGAGGAAGGAGTCAGTCCTGATGAAATTCTTGAAAATGCGTTAGTCCCTGCTATGGCAAAGGTTGGTGATAAATTCACCAGAAAAGAAATATATGTGCCTCAGATGCTTATGGCAGCTAAAGCCATGAACAGCGCCCTTGCTCACCTTAAACCATTTTTTCAGTCGGGAGAAACAAAGAGGAAAGGTAAATTTATAATAGGCACCGTTTCCGGAGACCTTCATGATATAGGAAAGAATCTTGTTGCAATGATGATAGAAGGGGGAGGATGGGAAGTGATAGATCTTGGTGTAGATGTGAGCGCTGAGAAATTCCTTAAAGCTCTTGAAGAGCATCCTGATGCTGTTGTTGGACTGTCAGCCTTGCTGACAACTACCATGGAGAACATGAAAAATATTGTAACTGTCATAAGAGGAAAACAATCTGGTGCAAAAATACTTGTTGGCGGCGCTCCTGTTACAATGGATTATTGTAAAAAGATCGGCGCCGATTTTTATTCACCAGATCCACAGGGAGCCGTGAATTATCTGAAGCAACTTACATCTTAATGAAAGTCAGCTTATTATAGAGAGAAATACCCCTTCCTAACCTTTCCTCAATGGGGAAGGAACAAGAATTATCCGAATTTGCGGTACTGGAAAGGAGGTTAATACCTTCAAATTATGCAGACAATACTTAAGGGCAGAAAAAAGGAAGTAGTAATTGACACCAACGGACCGGTAGTTATAATAGGGGAATGTATTAATCCCACAAGACGCAAGAAACTTGTAACTACTTTACAGGAGGGGAATTTTCAGTATGTTCTTGAGCTTGCAGACATTCAGATTAAGGCAGGTGCAGATGTGCTTGATGTTAATGTTGGTTTTCCGGGTGTTGATGATGTGAAACTGCTTGCAGAAACGGTAAAAGTTATTCAGGATAGATTTGATATTCCGTTGTGTCTCGATTCTCCTAATCCGAAAGCTATAGAAGCTGCTCTTAAAGTTGCTGTGGGCAAATGCCTGATAAATTCGGTAAATGGCGAAGAGAAATCGATGATCGCCCTGCTTCATATTGCAAAGGAATACTGTGCTGCAATAATAGGACTCGCTATGGATGATGATGGTATTACTCACGATCCTCAACAAAGACTTGCTGTGGCTGAGAAGATTCTTGCAAGAGCTATGAAAGCAGGTATAAGGGAAGAGGATGTAATTATCGACCCTCTGGCTATGGCAATAAGCGCAGATCCTGGTGCATGTATGATTACTCTGGATACAATAAAACTTATTCATCAGAAACTGGGGCTTAATATTACCCTGGGATCTAGTAATATTTCATTTGGACTGCCTGACAGAGAGGTTCTGAATTCAGCATTCATGTCACTTGCAATTTTAAACGGTTTGACCTGTCCGATTGCCAATCCTGAGAAAATCACTGCAGCAGTCAGGGCTACAGAACTGATTCTTGGCAGAGACGATTATGCTGTAAGGTTCGTAGAACATTTTCAGGGTAGTGGGAATTAGTAGATTTTTATTTCATGTACTTGTTATAAAAGAAATATGTCTGTTATTAAACCTGCACGCAGATGGCAGCCGGCATTTTATCCTTTCAAACGGGAAAAATTTGGACGACGCTTACTGGCAAAAACTGAGCTTTTAGTTAAAGGTCCTCTGTTTGGTTGTCGCATGTGTGGTAACTGTCTGTTACAGGAAACAGCTTTTATCTGTCCAATGGAGTGTCCCAAAGGGATGCGCAACGGCCCTTGCGGAGGAGTAAGCCCCGAAAAAAACTGCTACGTGGACGTGACTCGCAAATGTGTCTGGTATGCTATATATAAACACGCTCTTAAAACTGGAAGGGAAGAGATTCTTCTTGAAGTATTGCCTCCTCTCGATTACGATAAAGTTGGAACAGAGACCTGGGGTGATGTCGTCAGACAGGTAAGAAAGGTGGGTACAAAGAAATTTATAGGGTCTGTTTTTATAAAGGATAAGAATAAGAAAGATGAAGTCTGGGACAGTGTTTTCAAAACTATCCGTCAGCCGGAATGGTGGAAAGGTGATTCCCAATATCATGCTAAACCATCTGCAGAGCCTGCATCTGATCTTGAAAATCGATTACTCAAGGGAGATTTTATTGTTGCTACCGAGGTAACACCCCCGCTTAGTGCAAAAAAAGATAAGCTTATTAATGACATTGAATCAGTTAAGCCTTTTGTTACTGCGATTAACTTTACAGATTCTTCATCTGCCCGTCCAAAGATGTCAAGCATTGCCTGTTCAAGTGTTGCTGTTGAATTACATGCCGAACCTATTTTGCAGATTACTTCAAGGGATATTACCAGAACGGGTCTTCAGGCGACAGCTATTGGATTGAATGTAATGGGAATACGAAATATACTTTGTATCACAGGTGATAATGCAAGGATAGGTTCATCTCCTATCAGCAGCATGAACCTCATTGATATTGATTCTGTTCAAATGCTGTGGATATTAAGAAGAATGAGAGATGAAGGAATCTATCTTGACGGCAGAACAATGAAGGAGCCACCAAAACTGTTTTTGGGTGCTGCTACGTCTCCTTTCGCTTCTGATCCTGTTTTACAGGCTATTAAGGATCATAAGAAAGTTAATGCCGGGGCACAGTTCTTCCAGACAAATCTGATCTTTGAACCTGACAGACTTGACTTGTGGTTGGAACAACTCGATAAAAGGGATATATTAAACAAAGTATATATTCTGGTTGGTATTGCACCTCTGAAAAGCTATAAAGTTGCACATTACCTTCATACAAAGGTGCCAGGAGTAAGTTTACCTGATAAGATACTGAATCGTATGGAAAAGGCAGGTGAATCGGCTCCTGAAGAGGGTGTTCAGATTGCTCTTGAAATGATCGATTCAATAAAAAATAAAAAGGGAATAAACGGGATACATATAATGACTTTAGGGTGGGAAGCTATGGTTCAGAGGTTAGTTACAGAATCGGGTTTTAACCCCCCAACTCCCCTGAAAAGGGGCTTTAGATCTGTATTTGAACCCCCTTTAGGAGGCAGGGTGTAAAAAATAGGGGACAAAAGAAATTTAATAGTATAAAGAGGAGATATCGTATAAGATTTCTTAAAATGAAAAACAAGACATTTCAATTTGATTTTAAAGACCTTAATCTTACTGTTTCTCAGATTGAGAATATACTGGGTTTCAATGAAGATGATGACCGTGAATTCGTAACAGATCTTATTGAAGAGTTGTTGAAAGAATCTGAGGATATTAGTAAAATCAAGGCGCAATATTCAATTTTTAACGATGTTAAGTTTTACAATGAAAACAAATCTGTTGAGATAAATAACGTGGTTTTCAACATTAAGAAAATAGTCTTCAATCAGATAAAAAAATCTGATTCTGTGGCAATTTTTCTTTGTACCGCGGGTGAAGAGATTGGCCTCAGAAGCAGAAAAGCTATGCAGGAGCGCGACATGCTCAGAGGTTATATCTATGATGTCATAGGCAGTGAGGCTGTTGAAGCAACTGCTGATTTTATGCAGGATGATCTTGAAAAAGCTGCAAAGTCAATAGACTTAAAAATAACTAACCGTTATAGTCCGGGTTATTGTGACTGGAATGTGGCAGAGCAGCATAAATTATTTACACTTTTTTCGGATAACTTCTGTGGAATACGACTTACTGATTCTGCACTTATGAATCCGGAGAAATCGGTAAGTGGTATCATTGGAATAGGGGAGAATGTTAGATTTAATCCATATACCTGCGGAATGTGCGATATGAAAGATTGTATTTATAGGGAGAAAAGAAAATAAATAACCACTCAGGACACGTAGTTATACGGAGGAAAATACGGAGATCATCGCTGGCGCCGATATGCAATCCGTGCCGGCATAGTGTAATACTGCGGTTAAAAGATAATTTAAAATAGAAATTTATAATTTAATCATATGTATGCAAAAGCAAAACTTCGTTCTTTCAAATTAAGTCTTTTTCTGATCATTTTATTCCCTGGTTGGCAGATTCTCTCAGCTCAGCAGACTTATGAATTTCCTTATCAAAACCCTGCATTGACATTCGGTGCCCGTGTAAATGACCTGGTTGGCAGAATGACTATAGATGAGAAGAATAAGCGTGTGATAAAGCCCGGAAATTTCGAATTCACAGTTGGTGGGGGTCAGCCAAATGCTAAAACAGGAGTTAAGGAAGCTAATATTTTGAAAGCCGGAATTACATTACTCCCGTAAAGTTATGATATTGTATAACAATGCTTTGCGATCTATGCTTGAAGCTACCCCTTCAATCTGGCCCCTTTGAGGTTAATGGATTTCGAATTTTCAACATCCACTCAGGTTAGGGGTAACTTTTAAATCTCTCAAATGCCTCTGCTATCTTTGCTTGTTTAGTATCTCCTGAATGAACAAGCACTCTGTATTT
>JANXXP010000037.1 GCA_025350595.1 Bacteroidota bacterium | reverse complement strand
TTTTGTTGACCCACCAGGTTTCGAACCTGGACTCTTTAGAACCAAAATCTAACGTGTTGCCAATTACACCATGGGTCAGTCTGCTCTAAAATGAGCTGCAAAAATAGAATAATTTTTTGAAAGTGATCATCAATAAGCAATTTTGGTATGCTTGTTATAAGGAAGCTTTAAATTTACCCTTTAGTATTGTTTCATATAACGCTTTGTTCATCCCGGGTACCTCATACACATCGAATGGAGATTCTACAAGACCTTTAAGAATAGAACCCAGTTCAAACATGTCTTCATCTCCACGCTCAAAGTACCAAGAAAAATGCATATTCAACTCAATACCTTTTGCTTCGGATAAATCTTTCACAACCGTATAGATCCATTTTGTAGAACTCGTGTTTACATATTCAAACCCTAACTCGATCTTCGTTTTGCCATCGTAATTATTTATATACTTTGAAAGCCAATCCAGAACCGGTCGGTAGAAATCTCCCGGGTTTTCAGAAATTGACCGCCCCATAATGAAAATTTTACCTGGCTCAAGGACTACCCAGGGAGTCTTCTTTGAAGGTTCACTTTTATAAATTTCACGATACATTACAAAGGTATTTCGGGATCTCCTCCCCTGTTTTACTTACAAATATAAATTGGTTTGACAAAATTAGCACCAAATTTCCAATTTTATCAACCACTGGGTTGTAAAATTAAATAAAGAAGAAAATTATCCAAATGTTATTGTGTTACATTCTGGTTAAAAAGGGAAGGTTCACTTTCTTCCCATAGTGAAGGATGCTCGTCTTCGAACCTTTTCAGAATAGCTTTCATAACGGTTTCCCTGAGAAATTCCGACTTATTCTTAACTCTGAAACGGTTACAATATATACCTAATGCTTTTAGCTCGCGATGATTCAGCATCAGCGTAAGACGGTTTGTTCGTCTTAATTGGTCTTCCTTGTATATGGTACGTCTTCCTGACAAAACTATCGAATCAGCCGGCTAAGTTAAATAAACAGATTATCAACCCTTTAAAGCAAAAAAAATAGTTTTAAACATTAAAAAACAGCCAGTCTGTATGTGACTGGCTGTCTGTGTTTTATATTCTTGACAACTTTCTCTGAAATTATAATCATCTGAGAATTAATCCCGCTAAGCGGGAGCATGGGGGGCAGTTTTTACGCCTTATTGGCGCTTCCAAGAACATTTAAAACTTTATGTTTATAAAGTTCTCTTAATTTGTCGCGTGCAGGTCCAAGGTAGTTGCGCGGGTCGAACTCACCTGGTTTTTCGACAAAAACCTTCCTGATCGCAGCTGTCATAGCAAGTCTTCCATCGCTATCGATGTTTATCTTACAAACTGCCGATTTTGCTGCTTTACGTAACTGTTCTTCAGATATTCCAACAGTATTTTCCATCTTCCCGCCATATTTATTAATCTCGTCAACAATTTCCTGTGGTACTGAAGATGCACCATGAAGAACAATAGGGAAGCCTGGGATACGCTTTTCACACTCTTCAAGAATGTCAAAACGGAGAGGAGGAGGAAGTTGCCCCGGTTTAACTTTGAATTTGAATGCCCCATGTGATGTTCCTATAGAAATAGCGAGGGAGTCAACTCCTGTTTTTCTTACAAAGTCTTCAACCTCTTCTGGTCTTGTATAAGAGGTGTGTTCTGATGAAACTTCATCTTCGATACCTGCCAAAACACCTAATTCGCCTTCGACCGTAACGTCGAATTGATGAGCATACTCAACAACCTGTTTGGTTAGTCTTACGTTTTCATCATACGGGAAATGTGAACCGTCAATCATAACAGAAGAAAAACCGGTTTCAATACACGATTTGCATGTTTCAAATGTATCACCATGATCGAGATGCAATACAATCGGAATAGCATAACCAAGTTCTTTAGCATATTCAACAGCACCTTTGGCAAGGTATTGGAGTAATGTCTGGTTAGCATATTTTCGTGCACCCTTTGATACCTGAAGAATAACAGGAGATTTTGTCTCCACACAAGCACTGATAATTGCCTGCAATTGTTCAAGATTGTTAAAATTAAAAGCAGGAATAGCATATCCGCCTTTCACAGCATTCCTGAACAATTCTCTCGAATTAACCAGTCCAAGTTCTTTATAATGTAGCATAATAAATTGTTTTTAATTGAGTCGCGCAATTTAGTTATTTTAGCGTTAGTGTCAAAAATAATTCACTAAAATGATAACAAAACACATCGTTATATCGTTTGAAAATTGAAGTTTGACTAATAATTATCTCTTTTAAAAGAATTTATTTCTAGTGTCTTAGATATTAATTATCTTCGTAAACTTATTTAAAAAGGTGTTTTCGCATGTTTTATTAACACAACTACTTAACTGATATGATATTAAACATAGGTTTAAAATCATTAAGATAAAAACATTCATAACTACGATGAAAAAAATTCTGATATTAATATTCATAAGCCTCCTTTCTTCAAAGGGATTAATCTTTTCACAGCAAAAAATATGGTCTCTGGAAGATTGTATAAAGTATGCTATTGATAATAACCTCCAAATAAAGCAGCAGGATATTCAGACCAAATTCCAGAAGAATACTCTTGAACTCTCCAAGTATAAACTTTTACCAACAGTAAATGGTTCCGCATCCCATAATTATACTTTTGGCCGTGCACTTGACCAGACTACCTACCAGTATACCAATCACCAGCAGGTTCAATCAAATAATTTTTATGTTGGGGGAAGTCTTAACTTATTCAGCGGTCTTCAAAACTACAATACCATAAAAAAGAATGAGTATCTGGTACTCGCCGGAGAACAGGATCTTCAGAACATAAAAGATAACATTGCATTGACAATTGCACTTGATTATCTCCAGATTCTACTAAATAAGGAACTTGTTCTTGCTACAGATAATCAACTCCAGATCACTAAACAACAAATTGAAAAAACGCGTAAACTGGTTGATGCCGGAAGTGTTGCAAAGGGAAACCTTCTCCAGATTGAAGCCCAGGCTTCACAGGAAGAAGTACAGTATATTACTGTTAAAAACCAACTCGATATTTCCTACCTCAATATCAGTCAGATGCTTGAACTAAAAACGCCTGAAGGATTTGAAATAGTAACCCCCCAGATAGCTGTCGATACAAACGGAGTAGTAACCGGGAATATTGATGAAATTTTTGCAGCTGCACAGAACATCAGACCTGAGATTAAAAGCTCTGAATTAAATCTGACTGCAAGTGAATATGATATGAAGATCGCTACAGGAGGCCGGTATCCTCGCTTATCAATGAGTCACTCATTCAGTACCGGTTATTCGGATATCCGCAAAAAACCCATTGGAATCGATGCTTCCGGGCCTATTTATGGAAAGTATCCTTTTAGCGAGCAGGTTAATGATAATATAAGTTATGGTATCGGATTTACTCTTAATATTCCTATTCTGAACGGATGGATGGTAAACAAAAACATTGTGAATTCCAAACTCACTGTTGAGAGTAATAAATATGCACTTGAAGGAGTTAAAAAACAACTCTACAAAAATATCCAGCAGGCATATACTGATGCTCTTGCTTCTCTTAAAAAATATAATGCCAGTACAAAAGCAGTCTCGTCATCACAGGAATCTTTCAGGTATATTGAGCAGAAATTAAAGGAAGGAATGGTTACTTCAGTTGATTATAATGCAGAAAAAACAAAACTTCTGAAAGCACAATCTGATATGGCACAGGCAAAATATGAGTATGTCTTTAAAACCAAGGTTCTCGATTTTTATAAAGGTCTACCACTTAATCTATCCAAATAAAATACAAACACATCTTAAGATTTAAAAACATGAAAAGCAACAAGATACTTAAAATTTTACTCCCTATAGTAGCAGTACTTCTCATCTTTGCAATTATCGGGAAGAAACAGGGTTGGTTTGGCAAAGCAATGACAATTAAGGTTGCCGTTGAAAATGCAGAAAAGCGGGTTATTATCGAAACAATTACAGCTAATGGTAAAATACAACCCGAGAAAGAAGTTAAAATCTCGCCTGATGTCGCCGGGGAAATTGTTGAACTGACTATTAAGGAAGGAGAAGATGTAACCAAGGGACAACTTCTTTGCAGAATTAAGCCCGACATATATATATCACAGAGAGATCGGTCGCTTGCAGCAATAAGTTCAGCAAAGGCTCGTCAGGCACAGGCCGAAGCACAATTCACCCAGGCTGAACTTGCCTTCAAAAGAAGTCAGCAATTATTTAATGAACAGACAGTATCAAAATCGGATTTTGAGCAGGCTCAATCAACATATACAGTTGCAAAATCAGAAGTAGATGCAGCTAAATTTTCAGTAATAAGCGCTGAAGCCTCACTCAAAGAGGCCAACGAAAATCTTCAAAAAACATCAATTTATGCACCAATGACAGGAACAGTCTCTATGCTTCTTGTTGAACGGGGAGAAAGAGTTGTTGGAACAAGTATGATGACTGGAACTGAGATGATGAGAGTTGCTGATCTTTCACGAATGGAAGCACAGGTTCAGGTAAATGAAAACGATATCGTAAAAGTTACTCTTGGCGATACAGCGCTTATTGAAGTTGACGCATATCTCGATCAAAAGTTCAAAGGGATTGTTACTGAAATTGCAAATTCAGCTAAAACAACAGGACTATCAGCTGATCAGGTTACCAACTTCGACGTTAAGATACTCGTTCTTCCGGAATCATATAAAAAACTTGTTGATGCCGGCGATAAAAATCCTTTCCGTCCGGGTATGTCTGCTTCAGTTGATATTCAAACATCTTCGAAAGCAGATATAATCACAGTTCCAATTCAATCTGTAACAACACGTACAGATACTACAAAAATATCAACTACAGTTTCAAATAAGGAAATCCGTACCCTTGTCTTTATCACAGACGGTAAGTATGCTATTGCCAAAGATGTTAAAACAGGAATCCAGGATAATAGCTATATTGAGATTCAGTCAGGTATTTCTGTAAATGACCGGGTAATCTCTGCTCCGTTTAGTGCTATCAGCAAAAAACTATCAGACAGTACGCTTATTGAGGTTGTTAAAAAAGAAGAGCTCTTTAAGATTAAATAAATATCTGGCATCCCTTTCAAAACATGATTATTTGTCTTGAAACAGCAACAAACCTTTGCTCAGTTGCACTATGTGATAGTGCTGGCGTTGTTTCATTAAGAGAAAGCAATGATCAGAAGTCTCACGCTTCTTTACTTACAGTATTTATTGACGAAGTTCTCAAAGAGAACAATCTCAAACCGGGCAACCTTGATGCGATTGCAGTCAGTAAAGGGCCGGGCTCCTACACCGGTTTACGGATTGGTGTTTCTGTTGCAAAAGGGATAGCATATGCAGCATCAATACCACTAATTGGTATAGAAACAATGCTTTCAATGTTCTGGGGCATCAAAAGCTTTAATAACCCATCTTCCGGTTATGAGAATAATACTCTGTTCTGTCCAATGCTCGATGCCAGAAGGATGGAGGTTTATTATGCAATTTATAATGCGGAGGGGAAAATCATAAAAAATATTTCAGCAGAAATAATCAATGAGGATACGTTCAGCAACATTCCCGAACTTCAAAAGATTGTTCTTTTTGGTGATGGAGCATTAAAATGCAAAGAAACAATTAAGCGAACCAACATTCGTTTTGAGGATGATTTCCGCATATCCGCTTCTCACATGTACCATCCAGTATATAAGGCAATTAATGACCGCCTTTATGAGAATGTTGCATACTTTGAACCGTTTTATCTAAAAGATTTTATAACTTCCAAGCCAAGGAAGAATGTTCTTGGACAATAGTAATTGAAGAAGACCTGTTTGCTGTCACAAAAACCAATGAAAAAGATTATTTATATCATATGCCTGACAATGTTAATGACATCCTCATTGTGGGGACAGATATTAACATTTAAACCTGGCGAAAAAGTTACCTATACAATTCAATATGGTTTCATTACCGGAGGATACGCAACTCTGCAACTTGACAGTGATACGTTAAACGGAAAAGAGGTCTGGCATTCAAAAATAGTAGCTAAAACTACAGGGGTTGCAGATGCAATTTATAAAGTACTCGATATTTACGAAAGCTTTATCGATCCTGTTACGGAACTTCCTGTGAGGTCAATCAGAAATGTCCGTGAAGGAAGATACAGGAGATATAATGTTGTCTTATTTGACCATAAATCAAGAGCCGATTCTGCAATTCTAACCAGTGATCTGACCGGAATCCATATCGCCCCAAAAGGAATTCATGATATTCTTTCCTGTTTCTACTATTTCCGAAATCACATTTTCCCGGTTGACAGTAATCTGAAATTAGGAGGACTGAATACAATCCCAACCTGGTTCACTGACGAGCTTTATCCAATAAGACTGAGGTATGTAGGTATAGATGAGATAAAGACGAAAGTTGGAAGAATCAAATGCTATAAATTTAATCCGGTAACAGAAAAGGGACGTCTTTTCAAAACCGAAGAGGGTGTTTCGTTCTGGTTTTCAGCAGATAAAAATTTTTTACCGGTTAAGATCAGTTTTGATATCTTTGTGGGATCATTTTCTACAGAAATTACAAGTTATGAGGGATTAGTATACCCCCTTGAAATAATAAAAAAATAATTAAATTTAACATAGAGAATAACTTAAACATTTATGGCAAGTACCGCAGATTTTAGAAATGGATTAGTCATTGAATTCAATAATGACCTTTATACGATTGTGCAATTTCAGCATGTCAAACCAGGCAAAGGACCAGCTTTCGTCCGCACAAAACTTAAAAGCCTTAAAAACGGAAGAGTTATTGATAATACCTTTTCATCAGGAACAAAAGTTAATCTGGCAAGAGTTGAAAGACGACCTTATCAGTATCTTTATAAGGACGACATGGGATATTATTTCATGCATCTGGAAACCTTCGAACAGATTCATGTGCCAGAAACAATGATTGATAATTTTGAATTCCTCCTTGAAGGACAAAGTGTTGAGATAGTTGTACATGCAGATACTGAAACAGTTCTTTCAGTTGATATTCCTCAGTTTGTTGTTATGGAGGTAGTATATTCTGAACCTGGATTAAGGGGCGATACAGCAACAAATACACTGAAACATGCTAAAGTTCAGAATGGATCGACTATTATGGTCCCGTTGTTTGTTAATACAGGCGATAAAATTAGAATCGACACCAGCAATAAAACCTACGTCGAAAGAGTTAAGGGATAAATTTATTATGGAAGGCAAAAAGGTTCCAACGGACAGATTTAAGTTATCCAAGTATAAATTAGATGCCTTGCTTGATATCACATTATCGATCAATGCAAATCTTCCTACAGAAGACCTTCTCCATAAATATGAAAATGTTCTCCGGAAAAACCTGGGGATTGGGAAAATTCTCATTTTTAAACGTTCAGACACATGGGAGTGTCTTCTGAACGGAGGTTTCCCAAAAAAGATGGAGACAATTGATATTGAATCCAGGCTGCTTAAAATTACCGAAATTATATTTGACACTCCCGACCTTGGGTTTGAAGGGGTTGACATGATCGTCCCGGTTTTTAACAATAATGTCCACCTAGCATTTGTTTTTATTGGCGATATAGAGGAAGAAGGTGAGGGAATGAGCCCAATAATCAAACATCTTAATTTCATTCAGACTATATCAAGCATTATTATAGTCGCTATCGAAAACATTCGCCTTTTTAAGGAAAGCCTGAGACAGGAAGCCCTGAAGAAAGAATTAGAGCTTGCTGCCCGGATGCAGAATCTGCTTATTCCCGATAATAGTCAGATGCCAAAAAATCCCAAATTTATTGTTAATGGATTTTATTATCCCCACTATGAAGTAGGAGGAGATTATTACGACTGCATTAAATTGTCTGAAACTAAAACGGGGCTTTGCATTGCAGATGTTTCAGGAAAAGGAATTTCAGCTGCTATATTAATGTCAAATTTCCAGGCAAGTCTTAGAGCTCTTTTAACAAATGACATTGACCTTGAATTATTGATTACCAAACTCAACTCCATTGTTGTTTCAAATGTAGGAGGTGAAAAATTCATAACATTCTTCGTTGCCAGATATGACCATAATAGTGGAGTCCTGGAGTATATCAATGCTGCACACAATCCTCCAGTTCTTTACAATACCGTTACCGGAGAGATATTGCATTTGCACGCTTGCTGCGTTGGGTTAGGAATGCTGGATGAAATACCTTCGCTGGTAAAATCAGAGTTAACGATAACAGACTATACAAAAATTGTTTGCTACACCGACGGTCTTTCTGAGTTAAAAGGTGATGATGGAAGGGACATCGGAACAGGGGTAATAATAAAGAATATCTCAAATACCAAACCTGTTGAAGACAACATACAGGTTATGATAAAGGAGCTTGGATTACCTCACAATAACCCATCAACCTTTGATGATGTTTCAATTATAGTTGCTGATATTATCCGATAGTCTTTAGCTTACCCTAATCAGATAATAGTTTTTCTTCCCTTTCTGAACAAGAAGGTATTTCGCGTTAAGGAGTGATTCTTTGGACACAATAATATCAGAATTTTCAATCCTCTCTTTGTTTAAACTCAGACCTCCACCTTGTACTAGTCTTCTTAACTCACCCTTTGATGTAAATACCTGAGTGTGTTCTGCACAAAGATCTGCAATAGAGACACCATTTAGAAGGATTGCCATATCAACATCAAATACCGGAACCCCTTCAAAAACAGACAGAAAAGTGCTCTCAGTCATTTTTTTGAGCGATTCGGTAGTTCCCTTGCCAAAGAGAATCTGAGATGCTTCAACGGCCCCGTCATAATCATTGCGTGAATGTACCATCACAGTTACCTCCTCAGCAAGTCTTTTCTGCAATAATCGTTCATGAGGAGCTTTATTATGCTCTGATATAATCTCTTCAATATCTTTCTGGCCCAGAATTGTAAAGATCTTAATATATTTTGCGGCATCTTCATCGGAAACATTCAACCAGAACTGGTAAAACTGGTATGGCGTGGTTTTTTCAGGATCGAGCCAAACATTTCCCGATTCTGTTTTTCCAAATTTTGTGCCATCTGACTTTGTTATAAGCGGACAGGTTAAGGCAAAAGCCTCACCCCCTGCTTTACGGCGTATAAGTTCTGTCCCTGTAACAATATTTCCCCATTGATCAGAACCGCCCATCTGGAGACGGCAGTTATTATTATTATACAGATGTAGAAAATCAGTACCCTGAACAAGCTGATACGAAAACTCTGTAAAAGACATACCGTCTTTTGATTCAGACCCTATTCGCTTTTTAACAGAGTCCTTCGACATCATATAATTAACAGTGATATGTTTGCCGATATCTCTGATAAAGCCCAGGAATGAATACTCCTTCATCCAGTCGTAGTTATTGACCATGATGGCCTTATTCTCCTTCTCTGACTGGAAATCAAGAAATTTTACAAGTTGCTTCTTAATGCCTTCCTGATTTTTTCTTAGAGATACCTCATCGAGCAGGTTACGCTCTTCTGATTTGCCTGAAGGATCACCAATCATACCTGTTGCTCCTCCTACCAGTGCAATTGGGGTATGCCCTGCACGCTGAAAGTGCATCAGCAGCATTACCTGTACCATGTGGCCAATATGCAGAGAGTCGGCAGTTGGATCGAATCCAATATATCCGCTTGTCTTTTCCTTATTAAGTAACTCTTCTGTCCCTGGCATAATATCGTGTATCATGCCTCTCCATTTCAGTTCTTCAACAAAATTCATCATAATACAATTTTGATTTTAATGGTATGATGGAACCGCACATGATTAGAAATAATATTCTTGAAGTGTTTATGATTGAGGTCAATCATGTGGGTTTCATAATAGCTTTTTTGGAATTGCAAATATAGCAAACAGGGTCAGATAGTAACCTCTTCCGGCTTCTTTTTAAATCTGTCAAAACTCTGGCCAAACCCTCCCTCCCCAATTATCGGGAAAATTACCGGCGCAATATCTGAGATGGGGTTAAAGAATATTGACTCTTCGATTCTGGCTTTGGGAAGAAATGGCTTATGCGAATCAATAGCCTTAAGTACAACGAAGAACACACTCATTATCAAAACAGATTTTAGAAGTCCAAAAATTATTCCAAGCAGCCTGTTCACAAGGCCAAGAGAAACTGCATTCACAATTTTATCGGCTATTATCCCGATAAAATGAATTATAACAACAATAATCATAAAGGTAATAACGAATGCAATTATCCCGACATATTTTCCGGTCATATCGAAATAGTCGTAAAGTTTCGCTGCAGTAAAGCTTGAGAATTTAATAGCGCCCCAGATGCCCAGAATCAATGCGGCCAGAGAAGCTACCTCCTTTACAAGTCCGTTTATAAACCCCATTACCATCGACAAAATGAGAATAACAACAATAGTGGCATCTATCCAATTCATGATTTGCTTGTTTATTTAACTCAAAGATAATTTAATTTTCAGAATGAAAACGACGAACGATACTAGACACACGACTCAGGGCATTATTCTTCCTTGCGTCGTGCCTCGTAAGCCTTGGGCCTTTCTTATTAGCCAGATGATTTGTTATGATTAAAAAAAATTCTACTTTTGCGACTGATTTTGGCCCTATAGTTCAATGGATAGAATGGAGGTTTCCTAAACCTTAGATTCAGGTTCGATTCCTGGTAGGGCTACAAAAAATAACAAATAAAGCCTTGATATACAATTATATCTGGGCTTTTTTATTTGCTCGGAATAGAACATAGCTGGCACAAATTTGAGTTTAATATCCTGAATCAAAATTCTGAGTTGAGTACCAAAACAACTATTATATCAAATTTATTGTAAACATAAAAGTGTATACAGTGAATTTAGCACTTAGATATCAATTCCATAATGCGAGATTGACTTGATATTTGCGTTATATACCCAACTAACCTGAAGTATCAAATATTATTATCAGAATACTAACCTAAGTTAAACTAAAAAATATCGATTTCTCAGGAGTATCCACGGTTGTCGGAATATCTATAGGAATTCTGAAATAATCCTATTACTTCCTTTTAAGCCACGCTTCCGGTACAGGTATAATACAGATATTCATCGATTTATTATCCTCTGAAAGCATCGCGGATTGGATCTCAATTCTTGTTCCGTCTGAACTGAATGTAGGGTGCGGATGATCAGATGCTGTCTCCTTATGACCTGCAGAAAGCAAAATCATTTCATGAGTATGCCTGTCGATCAGATATATGTTTCGTGCAAAATCATCTCCGACTGCCAAGCGACCATCGGAGGAACCATTTACATGCCATAGTCCGCTTCCTGAAGGTGTTTGTCCAACAATCGTCATTTCCCTGGTTCTGAGGTTAACTATTCCAAGTCCTGTAGGCTTCTCGCGTGTTCCTGACGGTCCCCAGCCAATTTCCTGTCCCGGATTTTTAGGATCAGCTGCTAATACAGGGATTCCCACTTTCCGGTGACCCATAATTGCTATTGCTACCTCATCTTTCGATATTACAGCTTCGTGTGTTACCCATTCGTATTCCGACTCAGGATATAAGGGTCTTAATCCTGTACCATCAGCCATTACAGTCCATGTTCGCTGAGGGGCTTTGCCCCCGGTTTCCCAGCAGAATACTATTTCCCCCGGCACCCATGGATTAGTTTGGATATGACCTACCTGGAATGGGACGGCAACTACAAATTTTGTCTCGCCTGTTTTTATATTCATACTTCCGAGGCCTGCCGGACCTGCTCCCATATTCCTTGGACCGAAATTGGGTTCGATCTTCGTTCCTTCCGCCTGGTGTTTTGCGGATTCCTCTTTCCCTACTCTGAAATAAACAACTTCTTCTCCTCCATCAAGAGCCATATCGCCGCCTGCTCCCATTTCGGCGGGAGTTGTTCCGCAAACTCGCTGATATTCAGTAGCTACCTTTAATTTCCCTGATTCACTGTCAGCAAAAAGTCTTGCCAGATCAACTTCAATCACCTGAACCGGTACTCCGCCGCGGATAGCAGAATTAGGATCACGAGGCATATTTCTCATGAAATAAAGCTTCATCGACTTTCTGGCAACATTCAGCATTCCGGTAAAACCGCCCTCACTCACCTGAATAATAACACCTGTGTTCTCATTGACAGCCATAGCTTCACCTTTCACTCTGTTTGACCGGAAGATAACCCAGTTGCCATCAGAAGTCCATTGATTATGAGTCTGGTAAATCTTTGAATCACCGGCAGGTTTGCTTGTAAGAAAAGTTAACAGAGTCCCGGTAACCGGATCTTTTACAGTTTTTTTCTCTGAAGGAAATCGGGTCCCAATTTGCCCTGAAACTGATTGGTGAAACACGATAAGTAAAACGATAACCGTTGCAAAGGTTAAAAGGATTTTTGTTCTCATAAACTCCTTTTATAAGTGTTTACTTGTGACTTTTGTCTTTTATCTATTATCTTTAAAAACATCCTCAACCTGATTTACACAAGTTTCTTATATTTAATTCTTGCCGGCGTTGTATCAGTAACTCTCTTCTTCAGGTTTTCTTCATAGTCTGAATAATTTCCTTCAAACCAGACAACTTTGGAATTACCTTCAAATGCAAGCATGTGAGTTGTTACTCTGTCGAGGAACCATCTGTCGTGCGAAATTATAACAGCACATCCGGCGAAGTTTTCAAGTCCTTCCTCAAGTGCCCGCAAAGTATTTACGTCAATATCGTTGGTAGGTTCATCAAGAAGAAGAACATTTGCCCCAGATTTAAGCGTCAGAGCCAGGTGCAGCCTGTTTCTCTCTCCTCCTGAAAGAACACCACATTTCTTTTCCTGATCGGCTCCAGTGAAGTTAAATCGCGCTACATAAGCTCTGGCATTTACGAGACGGTTTCCTACCATAATATCGTTCTGCCCCTGCGAAATTACCTCGTAAACACTTTTCGCCGGATCAATAGCAGCATGTGCCTGATCAACATATCCGAGAACAACTGTGTCGCCAATTGTAAATGTCCCTTTTGTTGCATGCTCCTGTCCCATAATCATTCTGAAGAGAGTAGTCTTTCCGGCACCGTTCGGACCAATAACCCCAACTATTCCATTGGGGGGAAGACTAAATTCAAGATCGTCAAACAGCAATTTATCATCAAAAGATTTTGTAACTGATTTTGCTTCAATTACTTTATCGCCCAGTCGTGGACCATTTGGTATAAATATCTCAAGTTTATCTTCTTTTTCTTTAACATCCTGGTTAAGGAGGTTTTCGTATGCTCCAAGACGGGCTTTCGATTTGGCGCGGCGGGCTTTGGGGGACATTCTTACCCATTCGAGTTCCCGTTCAAGTATCTTTCTTCTTTTAACGTTTCCTTTTTCCTCAACTTCGTATCTCTTAGCCTTTTGCTCAAGCCATGATGAATAATTTCCTTTCCATGGAATTCCTTCTCCCCTGTCGAGTTCCAGTATCCAACCGGCGATATTATCAAGAAAGTAACGGTCGTGGGTTATGCAGATTACCGTACCATGATATTGTTTCAGAGTTGTTTCGAGCCACTGTACCGATTCTGCATCGAGGTGGTTGGTTGGTTCATCCAGAAGAAGAACATCAGGTTGCTGGAGGAGAAGGCGACATAAAGCTACCCTTCTTCGTTCGCCTCCTGAAAGAACATTTACCCTGGCATTACTTTCAGGACATCTTAATGCGTCCATGGCCCGTTCGAGTTTGTGTTCAATATTCCAACCATCGCTATAATCTATCTTCTCCTGGAGCAAGGCCTGCCTGTCCATAAGTTGCTGCATCTTGTCGGGATTTTCATAAACCTCCGGCTCTCCAAAACTGTTATTTATCTGTTCATATTCCTTTATAATTGCCATTGTATCTTTCACTCCTTCTTCGACAATTTCCCGTACAGTGCGGGTTTCATCCAGAAGAGGATCTTGGGAAAGGTGCCCTACTGAATACCCTGGAAGAAATGTAACCTCGCCCTGATATTCCTTTTCGAGACCAGCGATAATTTTCAGCAGAGTGGATTTCCCGGATCCGTTCAATCCAATGATTCCGATTTTTGCTCCAAGGAAAAATGACAGAGAGATATCTTTAAGCACCTGTCTGTGAGGAGGAAATGATTTTCCAACCCTATACATTGAAAAAATAATCTTATTGTCGTCAGCCATAATTTTTAGATTTTGTTCTCCTGACAAAAATAAATCAATTTGTGGTTCTATGAATAAAAAAAAGGGGTTGAATTTAAAAACCCAACCCCTTTCCTGTGATTAACTTTTTCATTTGTTCTCAAATAACTTAACAGTTTCATCCTGAAGTAAAACCCATAAGAAATAAACCCCTTTTAATGTTCCGATCGGGATATTAAGACATCCGAGTGCTGAAACCACTATCACGATATATCTGGCCCATGGTTTGAAACCAAGCAAGCCGATTCCGCCAACAAGGCCTAATGTGGATAAGAACCCGATTAGTAATGGGGCACAAACTCTCAGAAAACTAAATATCATTTTTGGAACATCATCATTACCAACCACCCCTATCAGAATAGTAAACAGGAAGAAAGAGCCTACAGCTCCTATCAGGCCAAGGATTCCTAATCCGATTTGAATGGCTCCTACCACGGTTACATGTTTTTTCATTTTTGAATCTTCCATGACTATGAATTTTTAATGCAATTTATAACTATTTTCATTCCTGTTTTAATGACTGAAAAATTTTCAGATTGCTGCATCATGTTCTTTAATATTTCATGCAATCAACCTTTTTGCTTTAATTCTGTTTTAAAAGAAAAGAGTTTTTGTATCTTTGAAACGTAATACTACTATTATGAAAAAAAGACTTCTATTTGTTGCATCATTTCTGTTTATCGCCTGGGCTTTTACATCATGTACAGCTTTGAGTGATTGTAAATTCTGTAAACTGGAAACGACAGATTCCTCAAACGGACAGGTTACTGATGGTAGCGAAACAGAATATTGCGGTGCTCAATTAATTGCAATCCAGGCAAAATCTCCTGTAACAACAGGGACTCTTACAACAAAATACACTTGCCGTTAGTTAGTATCTGACACCTATTAAAGTTACATCGTCGACCTGAGGACCGTCTCCACGCCATTCCTCAAATATTTCATTTAACCGTTCCCCCTGATTAAGCATTGGTTTTCCAGCCATTGCTACAAGTGTTTCTCTAAGTTGCAACGACATGAATTTCTTCTCTTTTGGTCCACCAAACTGATCGCAGTAACCATCAGAGAATATATAAAATGCATCCCCTTTCTGAAGATCAATTTTCTGAAGTGTAAACGGGGTCATTCGATAATGGATCGCAACAGGCATTTTATCGGCTCTGTAATGAATAAGTTCAGTGCCCCTTACCAAATACAACGGGTTGTTGGCTCCGGCATACCAAAGAATGTTTTTCTCAAAATCGACAACACAGACAGCAATGTCCATTCCGTCTTTAATACTATCCTCTTCAGCAACCTGTTTTAATGCCTTTATTATTCCCTCCCGGAGATTTTCAATAATCTGTTCAGGCATAAGTATATGTTTGCCATTTACAATTTCATTAAGCATAGTAACCCCAAGCATACTCATAAATGCTCCCGGAACACCATGCCCGGTGCAGTCGGCGGCGATTATTACCTGTAAATTTCCCTGAGCACTTACCCAATAAAAGTCACCGCTCACTATTGCCAGAGGTTTATACAATACAAAGTGTTCAAGCTTATCACTGAATAGTTCAAGAGAAGGAATAAGGGCGGTCTGTATCCTTTTGGCATACATTATACTGTCGGTAATGTGCTTTTTCTGGTAAGCGATCTGATCTCGTTGAGCCTCAGCAAGATCTTTTTGTTTCTCGATCTCATCTTTTTGAGCCGAAATTGTCCTGTTCTTTTCCTCCAGCTTAATATTGGCTTCCTTCTTTATTTTGTAACTCCGGTAAATGTAATATCCAAGAAAACTGACCAAAAGAAGAACGAAAAGAACAAAGTAAAGTATCAGTTTTTGCTTTTCCAGTGTTGCTAACTGAAGTTTGATTTTCCCTTCCTGCTCCCCGATTTTTTTCAGTTGTTCATCCATCTTTGCTATCTGAAGAACAATTTTTTCCTTTTGGTTCGATAGTGTATCTTTTTGTACCTGTACCTCTTTTTGCTGAACAACAATTGTCTGTTTCTGAATTGTAATTTCACCCTGCTGTTTACTTATCTGAACAAATTGCCTGTCAAGTACTTTTTGTTTTTCATTCAGCGATTTTTCTTTCTCAGCAATTTGTTTGTCCAGGCTGTCAAGCAAAGACTTCTGTTTTAGGATCTCCAGTTTCTGTACGTCTATAGTTTCAAGCTGTTGTTTAATCGTTTCTTTCTGAATTTCAATCTCCTTACTTGCTATATCAAAAAGATTCTGCCAATCTTCTTTTGTCTTAATCGCCATGAACAGGAGTTCCGGAGGGACCGCCATACCAGCCTGTTTGATTAATTCTTCATTTATATCATACCTGGGTTTATTGTTAACAACGATGAAGTTCATCATTGACTCCCTGAATTCATACCCTTCGGAAATCAGCATTGTCTGATGTCCTTCAATTTTGCTCTTGACCTTTCCCAGATTAAAATCTGCGTTTTTGTTAAGATATAATACCTGGGTAGGAGTGATACTTTCAATTTTTTTAAATCCGATAATAACAACCGGTTTATTCTGAATTTTAGTTCTTGTCTTTGCCAGGTTTGCCAATTCAGATACCAGGTCATAATCACCTATCAGAACTCCTATTTTAAAAGTCGATGAGTCAGCGAACCCCGGCCCGTAATCAATATATTTTGCAAGGTCAAAAATATACAATGCCCTGGTCGGATTATCAAACCCGCCCTGGCAATATAGGTTACCCATTAAAAAGATCAGTCCTAATGAAAGGATTGATGTTCTGATAAAATGAATTGGTTTTAACATAATATCCGGATTTTTCAATACGAAATTGCACAATTTTATTCAGGAAACCAAATATCTAAGCGTTTCACGGACCAAAAATGTTGATAAGTTGTTAACAACTACAAATACATGCATGTTTATGCAATTCAAGTTGTCGTACTTTTATGTAAATTTAATTTCTTCTTATAATGGCATTGAATTTCAACAACTTATATTTTGCCGGAAAGAATATTATTATTGTTGAGGATGATATACCTTCTATAAGATATTATGAAACTCTTTTAAAAAATTCCGGTGCGAATCTTATAATTTTTAAAAACGGAAAAGAGTTTGTTGATTTTATAAATCTGCCGGACGCTAATATAGATATCGTTTTCATGGATTTTCTTATCCCCCTGATTAACGGGATCGACTGCATAAGAATATTCCGGAAAGAAAGAAAAAACACCCCTGTAATAATAATAACAGCATATTCTTCTGAACAGACAAAAACTGAAGCATATATTGCAGGATGCAATGAATATGTTTTAAAACCTATCTATCCTGAAAAGATATTTTTCCTCCTTGAAAAACATCTTAATACCGAAATTCAGGTTCCAAATTTATACTGAACCCAGTTTTACTTTGATGCAGGTTGCTGTATTTTAACATACTTCCCGTAATAGCCCTCTAATTTCTTATTAATCTCTTCAGCCATTTCTGATTTACCATTTTCAGAACAGAAACCTGCAACTCTCGCAGTATATTGAATTGCGGTTTGAATTTCGAACTCCGCCGAATTAATGATAAATGGTTTCTGTTTAAGGTAATAATCCAGTATTTCATAGTAATAGTCACAGAAAGCTTTCGTCATATCTACAGCTTTTGCTGTGTCTCCGGCGGCAAAATATGAACCGATTACATCAGCCATATAAGGATCGTACGGAATTTTTGAAAGAGGTAGTTCTTCCATACAATTATTAAGAACCTCGATAGCTCTCTCATTTTTCCCTTCGTCAGAAAGTGCTTTGGCGAGCCTGGCATAATTTAAACGGGCTTTAACAACGATAATAGTCCGTTTATGGTTATAATCAATATTTACACCCTTTTCTTTAGCTCCACCCCAAACAAATTTTTTCATCATATTCTGATACAAAATATCGGTATTAATCCTTCCATAATCCAACCAGTTTTTATTCTGCGATTTTATCGGAACCAGCCTGTACGCAAGGCCCTCAAGCTGAAAATATTCTTCCAGACCCAAAGCATCACTATGATAGCCCGTAACAAAATATATTGGCCGCTTCCAGTCATTATGTGCCAGAATATCCATGACGATAAGCTGACTCTTAAGGATAGCACTTCCTTTAAGTTTAATATCTATGTAAGGAACTATTTTATTTGCATCTTCTGGTTTAACAGTTCCTGAGGCAAGTACTTTTCCTTTATCAACGGGAATCCTTATAGTTCTTGAGGGTATTATATCAAGTACTTCACCAACTTCTGAAGAAGACGGAACCTGCACCTTGGTTGCCTTATTATCGCTGTTTACCCAATCAATAACAGTAGATATATCTACAGGATCTTTAGTTTTTTCAACAATGTAGATCTGATTATTTATTCCGTCGTAATATTTTTTAACAGGAAGAGTAATTGGAAGAGGATCAGAGGTATATGCTTTATTCTTCATCTGGTCAATGTACCAGTCAGTATTCAACAGCATCAGATTGCATACTCTTATATCTGTGCCAACACCTTCAACTTCCTGTGCATACCATAAAGGGAAAGTGTCATTGTCGCCGTTAGTAAAAAGTATCGCATTAGGAGCACAAGAGTTCAGGTAATTAAATGCAACATCTCTTGCAAGATAACGGCCTGATCTGTCATGGTCATCCCAGTTTTGAGCACCCATTATCACGGGAACAGAAAGAAAACATAATGCCCCTGCAACTGGAGCAGCAATTTTCTCACTGATAACTTTCGATAATCCTTCAAACAGAGCCAATACTCCCAGGCCTATCCATACTGCAAAAAAGTAAAAAGATCCGGCATAAGCATAATCTCTCTCCCGAGGTTGATTAGGGTATTGATTCAGATAGACCACGATAGCAATTCCGGTCATAATAAAAAGGATAAGGATTATCCCCCAATTCTTGTAATCGCGGTTAAGATGATAAAACATCCCGACTAAGCCAAGAATAAGCGGAAGCAGAAAATATTTATTCCGTGATGTATCGTTTTTCATGTCTCTTGGCAAATCGGAAGTTCCCAGTCTGGGCTCATCAATAAACTTAATTCCGGTTATCCAGTTTCCATTAACCACGCCTCCCGTTCCCTGTGTGTCGTTTTGTTTTCCGGAAAAATTCCACATGAAATATCTGAAGTACATGTATCCGAACTGGTAAGAGAACATATAATTAAGATTCTCACCAAAAGTTGGTCTTTTAACTACTTTTTTATCTCCATTCTGGTCCGTAATCTGTATCGGAGTTCCTTTAACCCTTCCCCATTCTTCATAAATCGGCTCGTGTTCGGGCTGATCGCTCCACATTCTGGGGAAAAGAGCAATAAACCTCGGATCGTATTCACGTTCAAGATCATGTCCTGTAATAATATATTTACTGTTCTCCAATGCATACTTGGCCTTTCCTTCTTTGTAACTTATAACTGGAGCATTATAAACTGCTCCTCTGAATAATGGACGCTGACCATATTGTTCCCTGTTCAGAAAATACAGGAGATTAAATGGATCTGACGGATTATTTTCATTCAGTGGGGTGTCTGCTGTGGATCGAATTACAATAATAGCATTTGATGAATATCCAATAAGTATAACCATAATTGCGGTAAGTGCCAGATTAAGAGCAGCTCTGTTTTTTCCAGCGATATACCAGACAACCCCCGAGATTATAATAAAGACCAATAGATTAAGAATCACTGACCCTGTAAGTATCCATATTCCTGTTAAGAAAAGAGCTGCAATAGCAAAAACCGCATTCTTAGTACGATTCGTTGAGGAAAAGGAAAATTTAACAGCAACCACAAACAAAACCGATAAAAGCAATATATGGAATATCATCCCGCTGTCAGCCGGCATTCCAAGGGAATTCACGAAGAAAAGATCGAACTTCGAAGAAATGGTTACAACTCCCGGCATTATGCCATACATCAGCAAAGTGAGCAGGACTATAGAAATAAAAGTAGAAAAAATAAAACCCTTCCATGAAAACTCATATTTTTTAAAATAATAAACAAGTACTATCCCTGGAAGTGTCAGTAAATTAAGCAGATGTACTCCAATGGAGAGGCCCATCAGAAAAGCTATCAAAACAATCCACCTGTCGGCAGACTTCTCCTCTGCTTCATCCTCCCATTTAAGTATTGCCCAGAATACAATTGCGGTGAAAAATGATGATGAAGCATATACTTCACCTTCTACTGCTGAAAACCAGAATGAATCTGAAAAAGTATAAGCTAAAGCTCCCACAATGCCTGCTGACATTACAGCAATAATTCTTCCGATAGTAAATTGATCTTCATTTTGCAGAATGACCTTTCTTGCAAGATGAGTTATTGTCCAGAAGAGAAAAAGAATAGTAAATGCACTTGCCAAAGCTGACATTGCATTAACCATTATTGCAACTTTTGATACATTTCCTCCAGCAAAAAGCGTGAAAAAACGAGTCATAATCATAAATACAGGGTTTCCCGGAGGATGACCAACTTCAAGTTTAAATCCTGAAGCAATGAATTCTCCACAGTCCCATAGACTCGCTGTCGATTCCATTGTCATCAGATATGTTACAGCTGCGGCCAGAAATACCACCCAACCGGTTATGTTGTTAATCTGCCTGTAATTTTTCATTCTAAGTAATCTTTATGTTTTAGAATATCTTAAAAACATCCGACACGAAAATACTGCTTTTTTTCATACTTAAGTAACGTAGAAGTTCTACCCTAATTTTGTTACTTTTACAAATTATTTTCTGCAATGAAATACAGGTTAATTCTTTTACTATCAACATTTTTTCTTTTTGTGCACAGTGCTTTTTCGCAGTACTATGATACTGGGCAGGACCCGGCTTCACTAAAATGGAAGCAGATAAAAACCAACCACTTCACAGTAATTTATCCCGAGAAATACGACTCAGGCGGCATTGTTTATGCAAAATCGCTCGATGCAGCATATTCAAAATTAATTTCCCTCTACCCTGAAATTAAGTTTAATATCCCTGTAATTATCCATAATTATACCACCCAATCAAATGGTTACGTCTCATGGGCACCTCACAGGATGGAGTTATACCCGACACCCGAGCAGAACACAATTCCTCTTTCGACTGAACAACAACTCACAGTACATGAGCTCACCCATGTGTTTCAGATGGAATCATTAAACAGGGGCTTCTCTAAAGGAATGTCCTTGTTTTTCGGGGAACAGTTCACAGGGATTATTTCTTCGCTTCTTCCGTTATGGTTCCTTGAGGGGGATGCTGTTTTTGCCGAATCAGCTTTGACAGGATCAGGCAGAGGACGCAGTCCTTCTTTCCAGAAAGAACTTAAAGCTGTAATAGTTGACAAACCAGCTTTGTATAAATATGATAAGATTCTTAATGGCTCATACAGAGATTATGTCCCCGATTATTACTGTTACGGTTATGAGATGGTAACATGGGCCCAGGCTAAGCACGGTCTTGGGATTTGGAACAAGGTATTGGATAATACTGCAAAACAACCTTTCACAATTAACCCGGTTAATATTAGCCTTAGAAGTAATGCAAACCTGACAAAGAAAAGACTTTATGAGGAAACATTCGATTCACTAAAGACAATCTGGAGTAAAGATTATACTCAAAGCAGTCCGGTGACTTATGAACCACTTAATCCGGCTAAAAACAACAAATATATTAATTACGAGTCTCCTGTTTTTGCAGATACAGACAACTTTATTGCAATTAAATCCTCATTCTCAGAGCCTTCTTCCATTGTATTAATAAATTCTGCAAAAAAAACGGAAAAGAAATTACATACTCCCGGGCAGATGTACCCAAAACAGATTTCATATGGAAGCGGAAATCTCGTCTGGGTTGAAAATCAACCGGATCCAAGATGGGAAAACAGGGAATATTCCATCATCAAACTGATGAATATCAACACAGGTATGACTTTTAAGCTTTCTCGAAAATCAAGATATGTGTCAGCAGCTGTTTCTCATGATGGAAAAAAGATCTGTGCTATCGAAAATACTATTGACAACAATAATAAACTTGTCATTATTGAAGCAGGAACAGGTACTGTTATTCAATCTGTCCTTACACCGGGAAATGCTTACCTTCAACATCCTCAATGGACAGAAGAAGGAGATAAAATCACAGCAATTTTCTTAGCCGAAGCAGGAGAAGGAATCATAACCTTCTCAATTTCAAATCAAAAATGGGAGACTCTTATTGAACCGGGCAGAGACGATCTTCAGTCGGCGACACTTAGAAACGATTCTCTGTTTTTTATAAGTTCTCTGTCAGGGACTGACAATGTTTACCTGCGAACTTCTGACGGAAAGATAAGCCCTTTAACCCGATCGGGATTTGGTACATCAGATCTCTGCCTTGAAGGGAGAAAAATATTTTTCAGTGATTATACCTCTACCGGAAACAATGTCTGCAGTACTACTATTTCAAAAAGCCCGGGGGTAGTAAATAACCATATAAGTTCCGAATCATTTCTGATAAATCGCTTTGATATTAAGGCTCAGTCAACCGATAATAATTCTGATATTGTTTATAAACCTGAGCCCTACAGAAAGGTGCTGCATCTCTTCAATTTTCACAGCTGGCTTCCATTCTATGGTGATTTGGAACAGGTAAAATCCGATCCCACTTCTGTCAGACCGGGGATTACCATTATGTCACAAAATCAATTAAGTACATTGGTTACTTCGGTAGGATATGAATACTCTGCTGACAAAAAGCATTTATTTCATTCCCGTGTTACGTGGAAAGGATGGTATCCGGTTTTTGAATCTCAATATGACTATGGATACAATCCCTTAATAGATAAAATGGGGCAAAATGTCAACAACCCGGTTGAAACAAAACCGGGGACAAGTTTTTTAAATACGGTCTCACTACCTCTTTCTTTCTCATCAGGCAGGTTTTCACAATATTTACGTGTATCTTTTTCTTCTGATTACAGAAACAAATATGTTTATCTCAAGAATGATAAGAGTTATGATTATGGCCAGGATATTCTTTCTGCAAGACTGTATTTTTCAAATTACGACAGATCGGCTTTCCGCGATATTTATCCAAAATGGGCTCAGATAATTGATCTGAATTATACTTTCGCTCCTTTCGATAAGTCGCTTTACGGATCGGAAACATCCTTATTATCTGTTTTTTATTTCCCGGGTATATTTCCTAATAACGGGATCAAAATAAGACTTGAAAAAGAGAAACAGATTCCGGTTAAATACCTGTTCAGCAACCTTGTATCATTCCCTCGTGGTTATAAAAATATGTATTCCAGAGAGCTGGGACTTCTCTCCGCCGATTATTTTTTACCGGTTGCTTATCCTGATCTTAATATCTGGAGTCTTTTGTATTTGAAGAGAATTCGTACCAGTCTTTTTTATGATTATGGCTCCGGAAGAGGGAACTATTACTATGCCAATAGTGCTAATGGTTTGATACTTAATTCTTATCATAATTATCTTGAGTCTTTCAGATCATTTGGATTTGAACTTATGACAGATTTTCATGTTTTCAGAATTCCTTTTGTAATATCTGGTGGAGTTCAAACAGCATGGAAGAACATAAAAGAATCTCCAGCTTTTGAGATACTATTCAATATTGATTTATTCGGAATGTCAATTGGCCGTAGGAAATTGTAACCGCTTCAATTATTTAAACTTCGTGCCGTTTCCCTTATCTGGTCCCAGGCTTTCATAACATGTTGCATGGTAACATTTGTCTGTGCAGTAACCATCCGTAGAGTGTATTTACCGTTTAAGACTGTATGGGTTAAGTATAGTTTGCCTGTATCATTAAGCTGGTGATTCAGCTTTTCATTTAAAGCATTAATCTGATCCTCAGTAGATCCTGTTCGAACGTATCTGAAACAAACAACGCAAATCACAACAGGAGCAAGTATTTCAAAATCCGATTCTTTTAAGATCATTTCTGATAGCCGGGTTGCGATCCTGATATGTTCCCTAACTTTTTCACAGAGTCCATTGGTGCCATAAGATCTGATTACACTCCAAAGTTTTAAAGCTCTGAATCTCCTGCCAAGAGGAACGCCCCAATCTCTGTAATCATTTACCTTTCCTTTAGTTCTTGTTTTCAGATATTCGGGAAGAATTTCAAATGTTTTAATCAGAGCTCCCGCATCCTTCACAAAATAAGCAGTACAATCAAAATTTGTAAACATCCACTTATGAGGATTGAAAACAAAACTGTCGATATATTCCCTGCCATCAAGCATCCATTGAAATTCAGGCAAAATAAGAGCCGTGCCAGCCATTGCAGAATCGACATGCAACCATACTCCGGTTTCATGGCAGATCTCTCCTATGGCTCTGACAGGGTCAACAGATGTAGTTCCTGTTGTACCAATAGTCGCAACAACACAACAAGGAATAAGGCCATTCTTTTTATCTTTGTTGATTGCTTCCCATAGTTTTTCAGGATCCATTGAAAAATCTTCCCGGACGGGTATCTTAACCAGGTTTTTTCTGCCAATTCCGCTGATTTTTACAGCTTTTTCAACTGATGAATGTGTTTGTTCTGAACAATATACTCTGAGAGTACCTGCATGTTCAGATCCATTATTGTTTATTGAATAACCGGTTATTTTTTCTCTGGCTGTAAGTATAGCCCCGAGGGTGGCTGTAGAGGCTGAATCCTGGATTACCCCTTCGAATTCTGTTGGGAGCCCTATCATATCCCTCAGCCAGTTCATCATTTTCTCCTCGAGTTCAGCAGCTGCTGGCGAGGTTTCCCAGATCATGCATTGCGACCCAATAGTTGCAATGAGCATTTCCGCCAGTATTGAGGGAGGACTGGTATTAGCAGGAAAGTATGCAAAAAAATTAGGATTCTGCCAGTGGGTAATCCCCGGCAGAATTATTTCATTGAAATCCTTCATCAGATCGTCGAATGATTCTGAGTCTGAAGGGGGGCATTCGTTTATCTTATTGAAAATTTCCCCTGGTAATACAGCTGATTTAACGGGATATTGTTCAACATTTTCCATGTAGCCGGCCATCCATTCGACAAGCTCATGGGCATGTTTGCGAAATTCATCAGGGGTCATTGTAAATATCTTACTTCACAGAATCAGCCAGCAGAATTATTTTGTTAGTCTTTACTTCAATCACGCCCCCGCTAATCTCCAGAATTGTCTCTTTACCGTCCAGGTCAATCATTATAACCATACCGCTTTCAAGGGTTGAGATTATTGGGGCGTGGTCCTTTAAGACCTGGAAAGATCCTTTTTTACCAGGGACCCTTACAGATTTAATATCCCCTTCATATACTTTTTTGTCCGGTGTGATAATCTCTATTTTCATTTCAAAATATTAAAGGCGTATCGCTTTCCAATCCGGTGTGATTATTTTGATTGAGCAAGTATCTTTTCGCCCTTTTCAATTGCATCTTCTATAGTTCCGACCAGCATGAAAGCCGATTCAGGATACTGGTCCACCTTACCATCCATAATCATGTTAAAGCCCTTGATTGTATCTTCAATTGATACGAGTGCTCCCTTGATTCCTGTAAATGATTCCGCAACTGTGAAAGGTTGAGAGAGAAACCTCTGAACTCTCCTTGCCCGGTGAACAACAAGTTTATCCTCTTCAGAAAGTTCGTCCATACCGAGAATGGCGATAATATCCTGTAATTCATTATATCTCTGAAGCAATTCCTTTACCCTTTGTGCACAGTTATAATGAGCTTCGCCGACAATTTCAGCTGTAAGAATACGAGAGGTTGAATCGAGAGGATCAACTGCAGGGTAGATACCAAGTTCTGATATTTTTCTGCTCAAAACTGTTGTGGCATCGAGGTGGGCAAATGTTGTTGCAGGAGCCGGGTCAGTAAGGTCATCTGCAGGAACATAAACTGCCTGAACTGAGGTTATTGAACCATTTTTTGTTGATGTGATACGTTCCTGCATCATCCCCATTTCCGTTGCCAATGTAGGCTGATACCCGACAGCGGAAGGCATCCTTCCGAGAAGTGCTGACACTTCAGAACCTGCCTGTGTAAACCTGAAGATGTTATCCATAAAAAACAGTATATCTCTTCCTCCGCTCTTCCCATCACCATCTCTGAAATGCTCAGCTACAGAAAGTCCTGAAAGAGCTACTCTTGCCCTTGCCCCCGGAGGTTCATTCATCTGTCCAAACACAAGAGCCAGCTTCGATTCTTTAAGCGCATTTTTGTCAACCGTTGTAAGATCCCACCCTCCCGATTTCATATTTTCAAGAAACGCTTTTCCGTAAGTAATAACACCCGCTTCGAGCATCTCACGAAGAAGGTCGTTCCCTTCTCGTGTTCGTTCTCCAACTCCGGCAAATACAGAAAGTCCGGAGTAAGCTTTTGCAATATTATTGATAAGCTCAAGGATAACAACCGTTTTTCCAACTCCCGCACCACCAAAGAGACCAATCTTTCCTCCTTTTGAATAAGGTTCAATCAGGTCAATAACTTTAATCCCTGTATATAAAATTTCTTTTTCAGTAGAGAGCTCTTCATATTTTGGCGCTTTCCTATGAATTGGATAACCTCCTTTTTTGTCAAGAGGTCCTATTCCATCAATCGCCTCACCGGTAACATTCATAAGCCGGCCTTTTATTTGTTCCCCAATTGGCATTGTAATAGGCAAACCGGTTGAAACAACTTCCATTCCCCTGCGCAGACCGTCAGTAGAATCCATCGCAATGGTACGAACAGTTCTTTCGCCAATATGCTGCTGACATTCCAAAACTAGAGTAGTGCCATCATCCCTCTTTATCTCAAGGGCATCAAATATATCAGGCATTTCAAAACTCTGTTTTTCAAAAGAAACGTCAATCACTGGTCCAATGATCTGGATGATTTTACCGGTATTCTGTGACATATATCCGCTATTAATTTATTTATATATTTATTCAATAAGATACAAATTTAATAATTTTTGGGTTTTATACCGACTATTGCCTTTATAAATTTAGTTTCGTTAAAAAGAACGATATTTATTGTCTTTTTAAATTTTATTAATATTCTATATATTATAATATTATATCTTTATTGCACTGACACTCCAACACCATATACGTTAAAATTTAAAATACAACATTATGAAAAAGCTAACATTAAGCTTCCTACTTATAGTTTCAGTGTTATCTATGTCAAATGGTCAGTTTACCAAAATTGGCGGAGGGCTGACTCTAAGTAGTGGATTCCCGTTTCACAATATGCCATGGGATCCAAATAAAAGCGGTATAGTTGGTCTTTCTTTTAAGGGTATTTATAAAGTAAATGTTCCCCTTAATATATCTCCCTCATTTACAATATTCTATCCCCATATTACTAATGATCTGACAGGAAAAACAGTTGTTTCATCAATGATGTTCGATATTAACGGACACTATGTCTTTAATTCACTTGATAAATTCGAGTTTTATGGACTTGCCGGACTAGATATACTTCTGGCAAAGAAAAAAGAAACCCCTACAGGATCTTCGGTAAATACAGAAAGTGATAATGCTCTGGGGCTCAATCTTGGGGCCGGCGCTAACATGAAACTGACCGATAAGTTCAATCTTTACGGGGAAGCAAAATATATCTTTAACAACAAGTATAACCAGTTTATTGTAAACGCCGGAATTCTTATAAACGTAGACTGGATGAAAAAACACGAAAACGACACAAAGTAGAATTATTTATCTCTACCTATAAGTGAGCTGGCTAACAATGTCAGCTCTTTTTTTCTTTCCGTAACGACTCCAATTTTTTCCAGTAACATAAATGAAGTGTTAATATATTCATTAGCAAGATTTTCTGTAATATTTCTAATATTGAGCTGATTGTAGATTTCAATCACTTTACTGACTTTAATTTCAGGGTCAAACTCTTTCATTGCTATCAGATCCTGAAGTTGTTTACGTTGCTTGCCCGATGCAATTTCAAAAGCTTTTACCAAAAGGAATGTTTTTTTATTGGAAATTATATCGCCTCCAGGCGTCTTTCCAAATACCTTTACATCACCATAAGTGTCAAGCAGATCATCCTGAATCTGAAAAGCAAGGCCAAGGTTTCTGCCAAATTCATAAAGAAGATCGGAATCTTTATCACTTGCATCACCGATTATTGCTCCTATTTTGACTGAAGCTGCAAGGAGTACAGCTGTTTTCAGCTCTATCATCCTTACATATTCTTCCTGCGATACAATAATTGCTTTTTCAAAGTCGATGTCTAACTGCTGGCCAACACATACTTCAATAGCCGCATTATTAAAAACTCTGAAAACCTTGGACAGGCACCTGACAGGGGTCTGTAAAAAACAATCATTTGCAATGAATGCCATTACATCACCGGATAGAACCGCCTGATTAATATTCCATTTGTTATGAACAGTAGGGAAGTTTCGTCTCAGAGGAGCCTGATCCATTATATCATCATGAACAAGTGTGAAGTTATGAAATACCTCAATACCTGTTGAAGGCATTATCGCTTCATCAACCTTATCACTAAAAAGATTGCATGCCATCAAAGCCAGAACAGGCCTGATCCTTTTTCCACCGATTGACAGAATATACTCTACAGGATCAATAAGTTTTCTTGCTTCCGAGTTATACGAAAGGTTTATAATAGCCTTATCGACTAAATTTTTAAGTTCTTCCTGATTGTACATCTTGATTAATTACAATCGCAATAATCAATTAATTTCAACCTCTGAGGGCTTCAGCACCACTAACAACTTCAAGTATCTGGTTTGTAATAGTTGCCTGTCTTGCTTTGTTGTACTGAAGTGTCAGATCCCTTATCATACTGGTTGCGTTATCGGTTGCCTTATGCATTGCGGTCATTCTGGCACCATGTTCGGCAACAAACGAATCTAGTACCGCTTTGTAGAACTGAATTTTCAACGATTTAGGAATAAGTTCTTTAATAATTTCTTCCTGATTGGGTTCGTAGATATAGTCGATATTGGAGGTTTTAACATTATCGTCAGTATTTGACTCAACAGGAAGAAAAACCTCATTCGTAAGGTTTTGTACTGCTGCATTTTTAAACTGGTTATAAATCAGATCTACCCTGTCGAATTCGCCAGTAGCAAAACTACTCATGACCTGTTCAGCAGCTCTAGCAACATGATCAAATGTCAGATCGTGAAGCAGATTATTTTGTTCAGGAAGCATATTTACTTTTTGCTTCCTGAAATAATCGAAACCTTTTTTCCCAATAGTAAGAACTTTCAGGTTGCCCTTTTTATACTGCTCACTATAATTTTCTGAAATGACTCTTCTGGCTTCTTTGATTACATTAGTGTTAAAAGCTCCGCAAAGACCCCGGTTAGAGGTTATTACAACAATCAGAACCTTTTCAGGAGAAGATACTCTGCCATAGATATTATCTACTTCAGTTTCTGATAAGCTTTGTGAAAGACCAACCAGAATCTCGTGCAATTTATTCGCATACGGCCTTAACCTCACAATTTTATCCTGAGCTTTTCTCAACTTTGCAGCAGACACCATCTTCATTGCAGAGGTGATCTGCCTCGTTGACTTGACAGAGGTGATTCTTATTCTTATTGCTTTTAAATTCGCCATCTAAAATTCAATTATTCAGCTTTTACTGATTATAGCGTCTTGTATTTTATAGCTAAATCCGCTGCAACTTTTTCAAGAACGTTGGTAACATCACTATTAAGGATCCCATCGCGAAGATTATCGAGAACATTTCTATGTTTAAGTTCAAGATATTCGAGAAACTCACTTTCAAAATTCTTAACTTTATTGATTGGAACGTCCTTTAACAAACCCATTGTTCCGCAATAAATTATTGCGACTTGCCTTTCAACCGGCACTGGTGCATATTGCCCCTGTTTAAGTATTTGAACGTTCTTAGCACCTTTGTTCAGAATAGCCATTGTTGTTGCATCCAGGTCGGAACCGAACTTGGAGAATGCTTCAAGTTCACGATACTGAGCCTGGTCTACCTTAAGTGTTCCGGCAATTTTTTTCATCGATTTGATCTGCGCATTTCCTCCAACCCTTGAAACTGAAATACCAACGTTAATTGCAGGGCGTACCCCGGAATTGAAAAGGCTGGATTCCAGAAATATCTGTCCATCTGTAATAGAAATCACATTGGTAGGAATGTAAGCAGAAACGTCACCGGCCTGTGTTTCAATTATGGGCAATGCGGTTAGTGAACCTCCTCCCTTTACAAGGTGTTTTATAGATTCAGGAAGATCATTCATCTTTCGCGCCACTTCATCTGATTCAATGATTTTAGCAGCTCTTTCAAGAAGTCTTGAGTGAAGATAGAATACGTCCCCAGGGTAAGCCTCACGTCCGGGTGGGCGACGGAGTAATAATGACACCTCCCTGTAAGAGACAGCCTGTTTTGACAAATCATCGTAAATAATAAGAGCATCACGGCCCGTATCGCGGAAGAATTCACCAATAGCAGCACCGGCAAAGGGAGCATAGAACTGCAAGGCTGCAGGATCAGAAGCTGTTGCAAGAACAATAACAGTATATTGCAGGGCGCCATGTTCTTCAAGAGTTGCAGCTATATTAGCAACTGTTGAGCCTTTTTGTCCGATTGCAACATAAATGCAATAAACAGGTTTCCCTTTATCAAAATTACTTTTCTGATTTATTATTGTATCAATGGCTATAGCAGTTTTTCCGGTCTGTCTGTCACCAATTATAAGCTCTCTTTGTCCCCGACCGATTGGGATCATAGCATCAATAGCTTTAATCCCAGTCTGGAGCGGCTGTCTGACAGGTTGCCGGAAAATAACTCCCGGAGCTTTTCTTTCAAAGGGAAGATTAAATAGTTCCCCGGTTATAGGACCTTTCCCATCCAATGGCTGCCCTGTTGGAGTAATTACCCTACCCAATAATCCCTCGCCTACATTGAGAGAAGCAATACGACCTGTTCTTTTTACAATATCGCCTTCATTTATCTCTTCTGTTGGCCCGAGTAATACTGCTCCGATATTATCTTCTTCAAGGTTCAGAACAATTGCTTCAATTCCATTTTCAAATTCAATCAGTTCGTTTGATTGAGCATTTGAAAGTCCGTAAATACGGGCAATTCCGTCACCAACCTGAAGAACGGTTCCGACTTCTTCCAGTTCAACACTTGTCTGAATCCCTTCCAGTTGCTGCTTAAGAATTTTTGAAACTTCTGCTGGTTTAATATTTGCCATATTTTATTATCTTAAAATTCTTCAATAATTATTTGCTATTCAGGACCTATCGTACTTCCCATCAGTTCTTTTCTTATCTTCCTAAGCTTATTTCTGATGCTGGCATCGATATATTTATCATCAACACGAAGTATAAATCCGCCAATAATTTCAGCATCAATGTTCTCTTCAAGTTCGATTTTTGTTTTGAAAACTTCTGAAACAAGATCTGTAATCTCTTTTTTAATTTTTTCATCAACTTTAACTGCGGTAGTGAGAACTGATTCTGTTATTCCCTTGTATTTCTTGGTTTCGTGAATAAATACCCTTGACATTGCAGGAATATACTTCTCCCGGCCATTTTTCACAACAAGATCGATTAGTGAAAGAGTGATCTTTTGTACATTGTCTCCAAACATTTTGTGAAGAATAGCTTCTTTTTTTGAGGGATAAATTATAGGACTATGCAGGAACTCTTTAACTTCCGGTACTTTACACACTTCTGAAATTAAGATCATATCCTGATTCACCTGATCAAGGATCTTTTTTTCGAGCGCCAACTGGAATAAAGCTCTTGAATATCTAACGGATATTTTGCTGTCGTTCATTACAGATTTTGCTTCCTAATTCTTATTGAAATCTATTTCCTTAAGGTAATTATCAATCAGCTTTTCCTGTTC
>JANXXP010000031.1 GCA_025350595.1 Bacteroidota bacterium | reverse complement strand
AACTCAAAAACAGGGGAAGTTTTCGACTACATTAAAAAGCAGGAATATACTCCACCCTCCCGCAGCAGAAGGCCGATAGGTGATTTTCTGGTTTCTGGCTTTACCAGAGATTATAAAAATCAGGAATATTTTTTCGATTATAATGAAGGGGCAATAAATATCAATGGGTCCGAAAAATTTACAATTATGCCGCAAAAAATAATCAGCGCTGCACCTGTGTCGTTGTGGAATGTAGCTTTAGAAATTCATACAGGACGAATATACCAGTCAATCATTGGTGATTTTTATGTACTGATTGTTCCTATTACCGGTTTGTTTGTTCTGTTTATTCTAATTTCTGGTTTTATAGTTTGGCTTAAAATGAAAATTAATCGCATTAAATAGCTGCCAGTTGAAAAACATTAATACCACTTTGAAAACTTAATATAATAGGTGTACAAACCATTAGTCAATACTTTCTGCATTGAGTATTCAGAGAATTTTTCATCTTTACTTATGCCTGAAAATGCGAAAACCTTGATATTGTTGTCCAAATTTGGATTATGCTATCTAATTAGCTAACTTTGTGTTATGGAAGAAAAACTTAAAAAACAGTACTTCAATGAAAAAGACAGCGAATAAGAATCTGACACATTTACAGACCATTTAGACCAACAATATGGAAAACAGCAGGCGGACTATTAAGGGAACCTATTTCTATATTGCAATTGCAGGAATATTCATGCTGATTATATGCCATTCATGGCTTTCTGATGGGATGTTCATGGATGGAACAATATATGCAACTCTTTCCAGAAATCTTAGCAGCGGCTTAGGAACTTTCTGGCAACCTCATTTGACAAATACACTCTTCCCGGCTTTTTTTGAACACCCGCCCCTGGCTTTTGGACTTGAAGGGATTCTCTTCAGGATCTTTGGAGATAGCAGGTTAGTCGAACGATTTTATTCTCTTCTAACAGTCATTATTACAGGAATGATCATTGTTTCAATCTGGAAACTGATATTAAAAAAATCATCAACAGGGTGGTTGCCGCTACTTTTCTGGATGGCAATGCCAACAGTTACCTGGGCTTCTGTAAACAATATGCTTGAGAATACACTGATCATATTTATATGTCTCTCAGTTTTATTCTACCTCAAATATCAGAAGTCCAACAGGATTGTTTTCCTATTCCTAACTGGATTAATGCTTTCCTTCGGTTTCCTGACCAAGGGTTTTGTCACCTTTACCCCGCTTTCGTTTCCATTCTTCTATTGGCTGTTTACAAGAAAGAGCAAATTCTCTTCCATGGTTTCAAACACTGTTATAATTCTAATTTCAGCTGTTCTTCCATTGATACTTCTTTTTCTTTTTACAGGGGCACACGAGTTCTTTCCAAAATACATTGCAATGGCTTTTAGTAAGATTACAACGGGCGTAACCGCAGACTCCCGACTATATATTATCTACAGGCTTGTAATGGAGTTACTTGCGGCTTTCGGAATAATACTGGTATTAATGGTTTACTGTTGGAAAAATAAACTCTCTTTTTATAATATTCGTTCCGGACTGATTCCTTCTTCGGCATTTTTCTCACTTGGCCTGGCAGGAGTGTTCCCAATATTGGCTACAATGGACCAGAGTGCTTATTTTCTTCTTTTAAGTTTTCCGTTTTTTGCAATCTCTCTTGGTCTGATTGTGAATCCTTTAATTGAAACACTGCTTGAAAGAATAGATTATAATTCAAACAGGTACAGACTCTTTAAGCTTTTCGGAGTAATAGGGCTATCAGCAGGCATTATCCTTTCAGTTTATTTTTCAAAAGATTTTAACAGGGATAAAAATATGTTGAAAGATATGAGAGTTATTCTTGTTCAGCTTGAAGAAGACAGCACCATAAACATTTTACCTGAAATGTATGAAGAGTGGAGTCTCCATGCTAACTATGGGCGATATAAAAACATAAGCCTGGATCCGGATCTGAACAAGAAGCATGAATATTTGTTAATCAGAACCTCGTTGTATTCTGACACAATCAGTAACGGATTTGAGAAAATAGATTTGAAAACAGAAGAATATGAATTATTCAGGAGAAAAATCTCAGATAACTCTGAATTTCATCAATGATAACATGTATTTATTTCCAACAATAATTTCTCCCTTTATTTTTTATAGCCATGAACGTTGCCGCCAAGCATAAAAAGCCGCAACGCCAAGATACGAAAGCACCTTATTGGTATTGGCAAATGATGTAAAAGATTGGGAGAAAAAGGTAAGCAGTCACTTAGTAAAAATGGGCTTTACCGTATAAAAAAACAAAACCCGAAAGTTTGAATTGCTTCAGGGACAACCGGGAATTAGATGACACAAAAGTAGTAAAATAGCTA
>JANXXP010000374.1 GCA_025350595.1 Bacteroidota bacterium | reverse complement strand
ATTGTTAAGATCAATCGACAAAGTATATACTGTTGCCGGATTGATTGTCTGAGCAGCACCTGATGGTGAGAATGTAGGGAAGTCTGTAGCGGTAGCAGTCAGGGTTTTCTTGACGTATTCACCAACATAAATGTCGGTAAATGCATAAAGACTGACTTTCGCAACTTTCACTGTTGGTTTTCCACCTTCAATACTAAATGTTGCATTGATTTTTTTTGCTGCAGCATCGTATGTAATTGATACGTTTTTCATGCGGATAAAAGGAACAACCTGAAAATCACGTTGATTTTCACCAGGATTAACAACCTCACCGGTTACGGTGTAGGGGAAGAAATTGCAAGATTGAAATACATAATTGTATGTATTTGCATAAACCAGGTTATTGCGATATTCGCCATTTTGCTTTACAACCCAGTTTCTTAAAACAGGTGTCGCATAACCCTGCTCATAGGCCCCGATTTGAGAACCGGAGTTTAAATCTGTTTCCACAAGTGCTCCTCCGATACTATCCCTTATTGCACCAAACACTTGTGCATTCGGATATGGATAGTTGTCTATCTGGCAGGAAGTTGCAAACAGAACAAGGCTTGTAAATAAGCATAAAATATATAATGTCTTTTTCATAACTACATGTTTTAAATATTAGAATCCGGGATTCTGAATTAATAAATTACCAGAAGTACCAGGTATAGACCTATAATAGCTGTTAGGGTTCCATGTAACGCCATTGGCAGCTTCATCATAAAAGTTATTAACTCTTACGAAGATATATTTTGCCGGATTCACACGCAAATCAAGGACAGGAACCAACGACTTTCTTTTACCTGAATTAAATAAGGTATGAAATTCTCTCTTTCTTACGAGATCCCAGTAACGGCGCTGTTCGAACGCTAATTCCACCTGTCTTTCTTTCGCAATATTTGCAAGAGTAGCTGGTATCTGATCAGTATGTGCTGCTCTTTTACGTATTGCATTAAGGTAAGTCTTAGCTAATGCAGCATCACCCTGACCACTTTCAATTGCAGCCTCAGCATAGTTGAGGTAGATCTCAGCCATGCGGAAAACTATATAGTCGTTTGTTGAGCCACTGTACCTTGAAGGTGTTGGAGTTGTTTTCTCCTGAAGGAATTTTTTAATAACGAACCCTGTGCTTGATCCATTTGCACTCAGACCGGTACCCATCTGACCAAAACAGGAAAATCCTATTGCGTTGGTCGTTCCGAATGGATAATAAGTAAGACCATCCAGACCTACTCCTGAACCGGAAATAGTGTACATAATCTTGGACCCATCAGGTTTAACTAAACCACCCTGGCAATTAAGAGTAATACCTTTAAAAGAAGAACCTGGTAACATTATCCATGCAAAGAGGCGGGCATCTTTACCTGCGAAAATATCAAACTGACTGTTATAGTATTTGTAAGGAGTTGCCAGACTGATATTATTCGGAGTTGGCAGATAAGTATTTTCGTTGCCATCTGTGCGGGTAACCAATACTCCGGGAGCTCCGATACCATTATCGGTATAATTTTCATAAAGGTTTACCAGGTCAAGAGTAGGCCCCATTCTACCAAACATATAGGCAGTTGCCTGCTGAAGTTGGGAAGGGTAACCATAGAAATCCATCTGATGACCCTGTTTTTGGGTAGAAACCCCATCAACATATCCTTTTTTATAAAGGATTTCTACATCAGCAACAACCGGGGTCTCAAAGAGAGCCTGTAGGTTTGTGGCAGCCTCAGACGGATTAGCCGGATTAGGTTTGTAGAGATCTTTCCCGGAATTATCAACAATCGCCTTTGAGGCATCAATACACTGCTGGTAATAAGCGTTGGCATCAGTTATTGTCATACCGCCAACCAGTTTAGCGTCAACAGCAGGACCTGTGAGAGGAGCATTATTCCAATATTTAGCTATAGAAGCTGCGTGAAGAGCTGCTCTTGATTTTAATGCATAAGCTGCCCATTTTGTTGCTCTGAGTGCACCCTCTGTTGAATTTACAGTTGCGGGCAGATACATAATAGCTGAATCACATTCTGCCAATACAAAATCCCAGGTGTCTTTTTCTGTGCTGCGTGGAACGTATAGCTGAGAATTGTCGCCACCCATAACCATAGATTTTTTGATAATAGGAACACCACCGTATCTGCTTACTAAAGCATAGTAAGTATAAGCACGTATCCAGTGTGCCTCGCTCCAAAGCCTGTTATAAGAAGCATCATCAAGGATATTTCCTTTCAAGGCTTTAATGTTATCAAAAAAGCCATTTATATACCTGATACCGGTGTAATCCCAATAGCCATCATTAGTTGGGGCTACTGCATCACCTCCGTTAGATACTATTACCATATTATCGGTATGTGCATCAAGACTCCATCCACCTCCAAGTTCAGGGTTAGTCCCTGTCATATTCATCGTACTGTTCGGTACAAAGTTGTAGTCTTCAATCGGACATTTGTTATATAAAGTTGCTAACACCGTCTTCAGTCCACGGATATCAGAAAACAATTGAGTTGCTGATACCCTGTCAATAGGCTGAAGGTCCAACGTTTTCTGACAAGCTGAAAGTAAAGTGATAACAGCTACAATTAGAAATATTTTTTGTTTTTTCATTTCTTTACCTTTTAAAAGTTAACACTAAGAGTAAAGTTAAACTCCCTTAACAATGGATATGTCAGACCTGCCTGATAATCGCCTGATTCCTTTTCAGGATCAAACTTTTTCATTTCTTTTCTGGAGAAAGTAGCTAAGTTGACAATACTTACTGCCAATCTTACATCCTGAACAAAAAATTTCTTTGTAAGGTTAGCAGGTATAGTATAACCAAAATCTAAATTCTTTATTCTTAAGTAATTACAAGGTATCAACCATTGATTAGTCGCATTACCCTGTGAAGTACCGGTCCAGTTGGCCTGCAGTGGCGCATATTTTCCGGGAATCCATACAGCTGCCGGATCATACGGATCAACTGAAGGATCTGCCTGATGATATCTGTCTAACCAGAAACTCCACATTGATGGATAATTTTTATATCCCCAGGTATCGCCTGCACTCATAGAATAAGTGAAAAGTGATGCTCCCTGCAACAACATGTTTATATCAAAACCTTTCCATGAAGCATACATGTTGGCACCATATTGAAGTGGTGGGTTAACATCCTGTGACCAAATAGTAGGTAACTGATCATCACCATTAATTCTTCCGTCACCATTTAAATCCTTTACCATCTGAGTTCCGGGTAAACCATAAGAGTTTCCAAGTGTACCTCCGATTAATGGTGCAGTCTCATATTGGGTAATATTGGTAAAGGTACCTGCTTTCTGGTCAGTCCAGCCTCTTCCCATGATACGGCCATTACCATTATTTCCATCCTTCCATATATCCCAGGTTGACTGATAAGGAGATCTTTCGTAATGCAGCAGGAAGGTACGAGCGTAAGTAACGTTCGCACTCACACCATAATTAATATCACGTATTGTACCTTTATGCGAAATCTCTACCTCAAAACCTTTCACCTGATCACCATTAAGGTTTTCCTGTGGGAATGTTGCTCCAAAAATGTTTGGCACTGCAGTAGCTCTGGTTGCCAGCAAGCCATTTCTGGTCTTCTGGAAAACATCAGCTACAACACCCAATTTACCTTTCCAGAGAGATAAATCCAAACCTAAGTCAGCTGTCTTGGCTGTAATCCAGGAGAGATTATTATTTATAATTCCGGGAGGAATCATACCAAGAGTAAGAATTCCCGGATTTAAAACTGCACCCTGCTGTATCTGGCCCAATGTGTACCCCGGAACATATTGATATGCGTTCCCTGCATCAGCGCCCATCTGACCATATGATCCTCTGATTTTCAGGTTAGAAATAATTGGAAGATTATTTTTTATGAATGACTCTTCACTTACGCGCCATCCAACTGAAGCTGAAGGGAAAAATGCCCATCTGCTTGTAGGAGCGTATCTGTATGAACCATCTTCTCTTGCGGAAAATTCAGCAAGGTATTTGCCTTTGTAGTCATAAGTTAACCTGCCGATGTAAGACAAATATGCCTGTTGAGAAAAGCCTCCGTTTGTTGTCTGGTTGGTTGTACTTGCCTGATCGAGATATTCGTGAGTGAAAATCTCATCATACTGTCTGTGCCCGCCTACGTTTTTCTGATTGATCTGCCTTACTTCACTTACAAACAATGCATTGATATTATGATCCTGTGCTATTGTTTTTTTGTATGAAATTTTGGCTTGTACGTCAGAGCGGATAAAATTTGTCATTGATTCGTCTATGGTTGCCTGAGTTGGTGAACCTGGCGCATCTGTTCTGTAATCATAGAGTATGAAAGACCCCCTGAATTGAGTATATTGAGCCAGGTTGCCGTCAAAAGCTCCTAAAACATTCAGAGTTAATCCTTTTACAAAAGGAAGATCATAATTTAACTCGCCTGAAAGCTGATACTGGTAGTTAACATTCTTCTGATAACCGTCAGCAGAAGCCGAAGTCTTGGCAAAAACGTTAACGTTTTCTGAAGGAACTACTGAATAGTGCTTAATAGGACTATCCATTGTAGCCAGGGTATACGGTCCGGTTCCACGGTCAGATACAAGCATCTGCTTGAAGATCCAGAAAAAGCTCTGTGGAGGATTCATTCTTACATCATATTTTCCTGCTACTTTCATTTTGAATGTCAACCCTTCAGCGAGCTTGGCATCAAATGCTGTGCGGAAGTTGAATTTTTTATAGTTTTCAGTAGCATTATCTGTAAAGAGACCATTGTCATTCATAAAGCCAAAGCTTGTGTAATGGGTAACGATATCATTACCACCGGTAATTGATAAATTGTGGTTCCATGCTCCAATACCATCGCGCAAAGTTCCCTTGTACCAGTTAAAATCAGTGTAACCCGGATCAGTGCCAGCCTGCCATTTTGCAAGTTCGGTAGCTGAGAACGGTTCCGTCATACGATAATTTCTTGACATCTCGTTCTTCATAACTCTGAAAGTGTACGCGTCAACTGTGTTCTGAAGACCCTGTGATGTTGGCTGTTTCCATGTATATGTTGAGCTATAGCTGATTTTCGTTTTACCTTTGGAACCGCTTTTTGTGGTAACTATTAAGACCCCGTTATCGGAGTTCATACCATAAATAGCTGCAGAAGCATCTTTTAAAACAGATATTGTTTCAATATCATTTGGATTGAGACGTTCAAAATCTGACATGTTATCACGAATGACACCGTCAATAACCAGGAGCGGAGCACCAAAGCCTCTGACACTTATATAACTGTTAAAAACACCTGGTTCCCCAGTTCTTTTACGAATCATAAGGCCAGGTATCTTACCCTGAACCATTGATGCGACACTGGCGGTTTTGGTGCTTAAAATGTCAGCTGTCTTAATAGACGAAATTGCTCCAGTAAGGGATTGCTTTTTAACAGTTGCATATCCGGTAACAACAACCTCGTCGATGACTGTTGATGAGGAAGTCATTGCAGCATCAACCATAACTTTACCAGCAGCAGGAATTTCCATTGAAACATATCCTATAAAGGAAAACAAAAGAACAGCATTTTTATCTGCTGTGAGAACGGTATATTTTCCATTTATGTCGGTAATTGCACCGATAGTTGTTCCTTTTACCTGGATATTTACCCCAATCATTGGATCGTGGGTAGTTGCATCAGTAACTGTTCCGGTGATACCAGTTTGTTGAAATTCACCAGATGATGCAGCAGAACTTGCAGTAATAGTGTTAACACCTAAAACACTTATTACCATTGTGAAAAGAAGTAATTTGAAGAATTGGATAATTCTTCTGATGGGAGGTGTCAGATATTCCCATAAATCATAAGTTTTCTTCATGACTTTTTAAGATTTTTGTTAGGTTAAATGTTAGTTGGTAAAATAAAAACACATTGGAAAACACAATAAGAGGTTTCCAATTTTTTCATAAAAGTTTGTTCCATAGGCACACATTTTTGAATCATGGTTAGTATAATTGTTTACGAGTTAATTCAACTTTGTTTTATTCCCCTGTCATTTTAAAGTTAACTTTTTGAACCGGGGTCTATTTTCAGGTAAAAGGGCAACCGCAACTTTCGGTTGCCCTCCATACCATACTAATTAACTAACCAAATCCTATGAAGTCTGTTTAAAATGTAAGAGAACAAATGTATGTTCCTGTTGTTTTTTACAGGTTTGATTTCTGACATATAAAGTTCGAAAACTAACAAGTATTTTTTGAATAGATTTAAAAGATGAATAGTAGAAAAAAAATGAATTATTTTGTTTTCTTTTGTCATTAAGGGATCAGAATAGAAATGAAAAAATACATAATCAGCACCATTTTTTTAATTGGACTGCTTGTTGTTTCCAATGGACAGCAGGTTTACTATTTAAATGTGGATGATGGTTTAAGTAGCAGATACACCCATGGTGTTGAGCAGGATCTCAAGGGTCTGATGTGGTTTGCTACCAGAGAAGGGATAGATCGTTATGATGGTAATGAATTTCGTAATTATAAATTGCACTCCACAGTAATTAGTCCATCGAGTCTTGGATTCACAATTAGCATCGTTTGCGATACAGCTGATGTCGTATGGGCTTATACCACTTCAGGGAAGATTTTCAGGTACAACCAAAACACAGATAATTTCGAAATTATGCTGGATTTACAAAGGGAAATTGAAATCTACAACAATGAGCTATATGTACATAAATTATTTTTCGACCGAACAAATACTTTGTGGATAGGTACCAATGCCGGTACTTATTATGCCAGATTTTCCGGTTCAGAACTAAAATGGCTTTATCTGTACAACGATTTTATCGGCCATTCCTTTGTAGAGTCTGATTCAGATTATATATGGGTAGGAACTGAGGATGGAGTCAGATCATTCTCTCTGGAAGATAGTACCCGAAAGAAAATTGAAGCAAAGGACATTTTATACAATATTACAAAAGGTATTAATATCAGCACAATATTATATGATTCCCAAAATAAAAAACTATGGATTGGCTCCTCTGATAATGGTTTGTCGGTATTTGATTTTAATACGAAAAAATTAATTGATCAGAGTAAATCAACGCCTGACGTTCCTGTACGAAGTATAGTTAAAGATAAATATAATAACATTCTTATAGGATTCGATGGTGCAGGAATTAGGGTGATGGATGCTATTACTTTACAGATGAAAGATGTTTGGATTAAAGACGAAGATAATCCTGGGGGATTAAGTGATAATTCTGTACATGACATATATTGCGATGCGGAGGATCGGATCTGGATAAGCACCTGGTTTGCAGGAATAACAATAATTGACTTTAAGAAACCTAAACTTGAACTTATTAAACACATGTTCAATATTAATTCAATTCTTGCAAGCCAGGTAAATTCGATACTTAAAGATTCTGATGGCGATATATGGTTTGCTACTCACTCCGGGATAAGTCTTTTAAATAATTCATCGAGGAGATGGACTTATCTCCGGGATCTTGAAAATTCAGAAGGTATATATGGGTATAAGATAATGACTATTTCAGAAGACAACAGGAAAAGAATATGGATTGGCGGATATGGCAATGGACTGCATTGCTATGATAAAAAAAGCAGGAAGCTCATAGATTATACCAGTGAAGCCGGTTCAATTTACATATATAATACATATTACGATAATAATGGAAATATGTGGGTTGGCGGCATTGCAAGCCTTCTCACTAAAATAAACATGAATAGTAATCGTGTATCAAAGTATAACATCAAAAATGTAACGGTCATTATCAACAAAAACCGTGATCAGCTGTGGGTTGGAACTTCCACCGGGCTTTATATTTTAGACATAAATTCGGGAAAGGTTATTCCATACAGTGAATTTGCACCGGAACTTAAAGAAGTAAGTAATGATTATATTAATTGCCTGTATCAGGACAATACTGGAAGGCTCTGGATAGGCACAAATGGAGGAGGAGTGAACCTGTATGATTCAGTTAAGAATCATATTGATGTGTTTTCCACTGAAGATGGCATATCATCGAACTTCATTAACGGTATTTTCCCTGACGATAACGGCACAGTATGGATAAGTACCGATAAGGGAATCGGTTGCTTTGATCCTGATAAGAAAAGTAGTATCAATATTGGATTCATTGATAACTTAACCAACTTCGCATCTTACAGAACCTCTTATGCAAAGCTGGATTCCGGAAAATTCATTGTGGGTGGATTAATTGGTGCGGTTATTTTTACTCCTGAATTAATAAAACCTTATACAAGCAAGTCGAAACTTTTTTTCAATGAATTCAGATTATCCTATCAAAGGGTTTTGCCAGGAGATGCTGATTCCATTCTAAAGCTTCCGATAGATATGGTATCTAAAATCAGACTAAAATACGATCAGAATTCATTCTCCTTCAATTTTTCATCAATAAATTTTGAAAGAACCGGACAGCTTTCCTATAAATGGAAGCTTGATGCTTTTGATTCTGATTGGACTCCTTTTACCAGTAATAAAACTGCAAACTATACAAATATTCCTCCGGGTGATTATACTTTTACCTTAAGATGTTACTCACAGAATTTTTTAGTTTTTGACGATGAACGGAAAATATCTATTACTGTTTCTCCTCCTTATTGGAAGACAAATATTGCCATCTTAATCTATTTTGTTTTGTTAGCAGGTTTCTTCTGGATGATAGATAGATTATGGCACAACAATCTCCTGAAGAAACATGCCTCTGATAAAATTAAATTTTTCGTAAATACCGCACATGAACTGAGGACTCCTGTGACTCTCATAAAAGCCCCGCTGAGAGATTTGGAATCTGACAAAGGGATTACAAGTGAAGGCTTATATTATCTCAGGATAGCCCAGTCAAATGCAGAAAAGCTTTCTCAGATTGTTAGCCAGGTGCTGGATTTCGATAAAGCTGATTCTAATAAGTCACAATTGGTTCTTTCATCCAAAGACCTTGTTTCCTATTTTAATGAAAAAATTGATACATTCCAGCTTCTGGCGGAAGATCAGGATATCAGATTTAAATATAGCCTCCCCGATTCTGAAGCATATGCAATGATTGATGAAGATAAAATGAATAAAATAGTTAATAATTTATTTTCAAATGCGATAAAATATACTCCGCATAAAGGAAGTGTTGAATTAAATGTCAAAGTAAGTGAAAAGGATTGGACCCTTGAGGTTTCGGATACAGGTATTGGCATTCCAAGAAATGAGAGGAAGCATTTATTTAAAATGTATTATCGTGCAGATAATGCAATTAACTCAAAAAAGTCAGGTTCAGGTTTAGGTCTTATGCTTGTTCAGAATTTAGTCAGGTTGCATGGTGGTAAAATAAGATATACCAGTAAAGAAGATTTTGGGACCACATTTATTTTAAGTTTCCCCAGAAAAGCTGTTTTCCAAAGGAATAATGTTCAGGCAACATCACCAGTTGTTAATAAGGATAGCGAGATTCAAAACCACAACGGGAGTAACGCAAGTAATGCAATTCAGGTTCCTGATATACCTAAAAGTCAGATTAAGGTTCTCATTGTTGAAGACGATGAAGAGCTTCGGAATTATCTGGTACATGCTTTAGGTAAACTCTATCATACCTATAGTTCGGGAGATGGAAAATTAGCCCTTGAAATGGTTCAAAATAAAAACTTTGACTTTGTTATTTCAGATGTTATGCTGCCCGGATTAAGGGGCGATGAACTATGTAAAAGAATAAAATCAAATATCGAGAGTTCTCATATTCCTGTAATACTGCTAACTGCTTTATCTGATAAACAAAACACAATTATCGGACTCGAGGCAGGTGCTGATTGTTATATCCCAAAACCTTTTGATATAGATATCGTTAATTCTCAGATAAGTAATATCTTAAAAAACAGACAGATAATTAGTGAAAGTCTGCAAAAAGGAATGAGTCCTTACTCTGATAAAATTGCTATAAATAACCTCGATAAGGTATTAATGCAAGAGATTCTGAAAATTGTTGAAAGGGAACTGGCAAATCCTGAATTCTCAATAACAAATCTTTGCAGGGAGACTGCCATGAGCAGAACACTGCTTTATAATAAAATTAAAGTACATACTGGTCTGTCACCAAATGAATTTATCAGAATTGTTCGGATGAATAAAGCAATGGATCTTCTGAAATCAGGAAAATATACTATTATTGAGATAGCCGGTAATCTGGGGTTTCATGACTCAAAATATTTCAGCACAGCGTTTAAAAAGTTCTTTGGTAAAAGCCCCAAACATTATCAAACTAATTGAGAAACAAGAGGTATTATTTCATATGCCTTTAAATAGAAAGACAATTGACAATGAAAAAATGTGGAATAATACTTTTTTTATTTACATTCTCTCTGACAACTTTTTCATGTCAGAAGAGCGAAGTTAAGGAACTCACCGAGGGTTCTCAGAGGATCGAATTGTCAATGGTTGATCCGAAAGCCACTCCGGAAACTAAAGCTCTATATGCAAATCTCTGGCTATTACAGCGAAAGGGGATTATGTTTGGTCATCATGACTATCCATCGTACGGTGTTGGTTGGAGCGGAGATGCCAACAGGAGTGATGTAAGTGATATTACAGGAGACTATCCTGCTGTTTACAGTCTTGATATGAGAGGGATAGATCAAAAAAAAATAGATTTTATCAAAGCCGCTTTCAGCAGAGGCGGTATCAGCATGCTGGTCTGGCATCAGAATAATCCTCTGACAGAATCTCCCGGAGCAGCTTACCCTGTTGGAACTGCCTGGGATAATACGAAAGTAATCGATCAGATCTTAAAGGAAGGAAGTGTATTGAATATTAAGTATAAACAAATACTCGATGGTGTTGCCGCTGCCTTTTTTTCGATGAAAGATGAGAAAGGTGTACTTATTCCTGTAATATTCAGGCCATTGCACGAACATACCCAGACCTGGAACTGGTGGGGCTCATCGGCTTCAACTGAAGAGGAGTTTATCAGTTTCTGGAGATTCATTGTTCATTATCTGCGCGATATAAAGGAAGTTCACAATGTGATCTATGCCATATCTCCTCAAATGGATGCAGTTTATTCAGATGCGCGCGGCAGATTATTATTCAGATGGCCTGGTAACGATTATGTTGATTTTCTGGGAATGGATTGTTACCATGGCAGGAATACCTCCGCTTTTATCGCGAATGTAAATAGTATATCTGAACTCTCCCAGAGTCTTATGAAACCTGTTGGGGTTACAGAGACAGGTTTGGAGAATAATCATACTGCAGATTATTGGACCAAAAGCGTACTTCCTGCATTAAAAGGTTCAAATTGCACGATGGTTGTTGCCTGGCGAAACGAAAAAACAAGTCACGCTTTCGGACCTTATCCTGCAGATATATCAGCTGATGATTTCAAGACGTTTTACAATGATAAATATACAATTTTTGAAAAAGATCTTCCGCATATGTACGTAATGCCGGAAGGGATAACAATTAAATAAACAATAAGATAATAATCATAAACCTATACATAACCAATACTATCATGAAAAAAGTTTTCTTTATTTCCATTTTAATCCTGGCAGGCTGCCTTGGATTTTCGCAAGATAAGACTTCCGGGGATTTGTCAGATGAGCAAATTCTTCAGCTGATTCAAAAAAGCAGACCTTCTAATGGAGGAGTCATTCCGGCTGATCTGAAAAACCGTCTTGGCGCTACTCATATGGACGGTCAGTACTGTTTCACCAAAGAGCCCTATATTATCGAAGGTGCAAAAAAAATGCAGGAGCTTGGTTATGGGATCCTGAAACTTTGGCTTGCAAAAGGAAATGGAAATGCCGGAGGGTACAAATTTAATTCTGACTGGAAGCTGACAAGAACCATGACCTTAAAAGAACTTGCTCAACATCCTTATTATTCGGAAGTGTTTGATATGCCATTTAAGGTTTTTGCTTTAAACATAAATGATGGTTTTGCCAATGCATCTACCGAAGATCAGACCAAGACATTAACCCGTGTCGAAAACGAGTTTTATGATCTAACAAAATATTTTCTTACAAAATATAAAAAAAGAGAAGTTACATTTATCCTGGAGATGTGGGAGGGAGATTGGACTTTACGCGGAGGTACTCAACCTAGTGCAAAGTGGAAAGAAGTCGGAGTGCCTGCTGATGCTCCTATTCGTGTTAAAAACATGATTGATTGGGTAACGGCCCGTCAAAAGGGCGTGGATCGTGCCAGAAATGAGATAAAAAAATCAAAATGTCTGGTTTATAACTCAATAGAAGTAAACAGGGTTTTCGATGGTCTGGAGGGCATTCCGACATTAACCACCTCAGTTCTGCCAAAGGTGAAGGTCGATATGGTATCCTGGTCATCATACGATGGCAGAACACTTGATGGATTGCTTATGTATAAAGGAATAGATATAATTCGTAAGTATCTCGTCCCAACTTCTTACATGAAAGGTAAAAAGGTTGTATTTATCGGGGAAGTAGGCAGACCTGAAAACATTGAAAACCAAACACGTGAATCGATCAGGGAGTTTTGGGATTTGAATATGGGGGTATATCTGGCCCAGAATATTCCATACATCATTCAATGGGAACTTTTTTGTAACGAACCAAAAGTAGGTCCCAGAACCCAGGACAGGAATAAGACCAATGATGAGCTGAGAGGTTTTTGGCTTATCCGTCCAGATGGCACAAAAGGTTGGGCTCAGGAATATTTTGAGGAACTTCTTGCGAAGAGTAATAAGCACTAAATTTGTTCTGCTTTGAGAGATTAAAAAAAGAAAACCAATAATCTGTCAATGTTGAATTAGAAGCATAATATTGTCAGTAAAATAATTAACAAAACGACATACCATGAAGAATAACCGAAGAGAATTCATTAAAAAAGGAACTACACTGGCTGCACTGTCTGTAGCAGGAATAGGCTTCCGTGATTCAGGTTTTAACACTATTGCAGAAAACATCGACATCCAATCAGTAGAACGCTCCAAAACACCACTTGTAGAGCCATATATGAAAATCGCTTATCAGGGTTCACCTGAGCCGACTGAAAATGACCTGAAGTTCATTCAGCAAGTCGGTGTCGATCAGGTTGTACTCTGGACTAATGCCCAAAAGTCAAGTTATGAGTATTATGTCAGTCGCCGCAAGCTTTATGGTGATGCAGGCATAAATGTTTTTGGTTTTGGCAACTTTGATGTACACAACCAGGATGCGATTGTGTTGAACCTTCCCGGAAGAGATGCTAAAATTGAAGAGTATAAAAACCACTTGCGCAATCTGGGGAAAGCAGGGATTACCTATACTACCTATGCGCATATGGCAAATGGGATATGGAGCACAGCCGGCGAAACTTCCAGGGGAGGATCAAGGGCACGTGGCTTTGACCTCGCAAAAGCTGATGGTGGTAACTGGATAGACAAGAGGTATGACGGACCATTAACTCATGGTCGAAAGTACACCGCAGATGAGTTATGGGCAAACTATGAATATTTCATTAAGGCAGTTGCACCTGTTGCTGAAACAGAAAATGTGCGCATAGGGATTCATCCTGATGATCCTCCGGTACCAGAATTGGGAGGAATTCCAAGGTGTATCTTCGGAAGTTTTGACGGGTACAAGCGTGCACTTGAAATAGCTGATAGTCCTAATGTTGGTATGTGTCTTTGCGTTGGTTGCTGGCTGGAAGGAGGTTCTTTGATGGGTAAAGACGTTATTGAAACAATTCAGTACTTTGGTAAGAAGAAGAAAATCTTTAAAGTTCACCTGCGCAATGTAAATCAGCCACTGCCACATTTCACAGAGACTTTCCTCGACAATGGTTATGCCGATATGTATAAAATACTTAAAGCATTGAAAAAAGTTGATTTCAACGGAGTGGTAATTGCCGATCACATTCCTTCTATGGTTAACGCACAAGCAGGCTCTGCTTTTTCTATAGGCTATATGAAAGGTCTGATTGAGCGTGTTATCGCTGAGGGATAGGATATTCGTCGTCAACTTAAGAGTAAACCACAAAAACATTGATTATAAAAAATTTCCCCTCCTTCAAAAGGAGGGGAAAAGGTATAATACTTATAATCATTTATTTACGTTCGATTTCAAGCTAAACTATCTAAAGTTTTACAATATTCAACTCATTAGGTTGACGGCAATGTGGACCGAGCTGGACTGGTTATTTATATATAACAAACCCACCATTATTATAGCTCATAACACCATTATCGGTTCCAATCCACAGGATGCCGTTCTTATCTGCTCTGAGAAACAGGATATTGTTGCTGCAAAGTCCATCAGCAGCAGTATAGGATGTCCAGACAGTTCCATTCAAAACAGAGATCCCCCCTTTTGTTCCAAACCAAATATTTCCTTTTTTGTCAACAGCAATTGCTTTAACGAAGTTGTTGATTAATCCTTTATCCGTATTAAAAATTGTCCAGTTTTCGAGAGTATTATAACCGGTATGTCTTGCAACACCCAAATCAGTCCCAAACCATTGCGTTCCATCAGGTGTGATGCAAATGCTGTAAACTTTATCCGATGGCATATCAATGGGTCCCCACTGAGCATATTCCGAAGCTCCTGAAATGGCATCCACTTTATCTCTGAATACCCGTGCAACACCTCCACCATCAGTTGCTACATATAATGAGTCTCCGTCAGGACTTGTGGCCATAGCAGTTATAGGAAAATCTTTAAACAGACCTTCCGGATATTTTCTTTTGTAAGCATATGTGAGCCATTTCTTATTATAAAATGCAGATATTCCTTTATCCGATCCAAACCATCGCAGGGAACCTTTACCAATAGCTACTGAAAGGATGTTATCGCTTAGAATTGTTGAATTTCCTGTATAATATGTAGTAGCGCCTGATCGGGCATCAACCGGGAGAGAAGCTACAGTTGCTCCAAGTGTTGAGGCAATCCATAATTCAGGTCCATAAGATGAGAAATCATAGGCTAGAGATTTCATACTATCTGGCGGGACTTTTCTGTTTTTATTATGCTGGATCCATTTTTTACCATCAAAGCTGATGATCCCTGATTCAGTCAGAAACCATTTAGTGTTATCATCATCAACAGCAATAGAATAAAATCTCTTTGCCTGGAACGCTCCATCAAAGGTCTGGTTTAATACGTTAAATTTATTAACTACCTTACTGTCAATTGCTTGTTGTTTGCTATGAATCGAATCAGTGATATTCTGAGAATAAGTTTCATTGCTAATCAAAGATATGCTCAACACAGTCAGGCATGACGCTATATAGTTGATATTAAATAAATTAGAAGTTATTATGCCGGATTTGCTTTTGTTAGTCATCCAAGTATAATTTTAAAATTAATATATGTGAAGTTTAATGCATTTAAAATTTATGATTTCCAAACTTTAAATGTAATTGAAATCGTAAAAGAATTTGAGTGTCACCGCAGTTTTTCAGGATTAAATATGAGTCTGGCTGAACCATACGTTGCCTGCATTCCGCTTCGTGCCCCCATCTCATACCGACTGGTTTCAATAGTTCCATCAAGTACTTTTTCGGTAACGATCCGCATATCAGTGATATATTGTGGGGTCAGCTTTACTTTTTCCTGTTCATTATGACCGACATATAACTCATCTACCTCATTCTTCATTGCTTCCAGTTTCTTAACTGATGCCAGGTAGACTGTTAGAGGATCTTTGGAAATATGTGCCCATACCATGCTCGAACCAATTCCGTCACCTGTCATCATATATCTTGCTTTTCTATTAAAAAAAACAACTGATCCAGGTGTGTGGCCCGGAATAGAGATTACTTCTAATTTCTGATTGCCGAGGTCGAAGGTATATCCTTCAGAGATGTAATGACGGTTTGTTTTTACTCCTTTCGGAAGGAGATTAGTATCTGCTTCATGAAGATAAACATCAGAAAAGTACTTAATACCTCCGCTATGATCGCCATGGCCATGAGTGAGTGCCAGTTTAAATGGTTTCTTTCCGATCAGACCGGAAACAATCTCCTTTAAACCTTCCTGTCCGGTGCAGGCGTCAATTAAAAGAGCTTCTTTACTTCCATCGATTAGATATGCCGTCGACAAAGTGCCCTTTATAGCCTGGATCCTCCATATTCCATTTTTCAGGTCATCAACACGATAGTTTTCAGAAACCTGGGCCGGGATAGAGTAAATCAATAATGTCAAAAACAATAAGGAAAGAAGTAGTTTTTTCATGATAATTATTTAAAATTTGCTCATATAAAATGCATTTTTACTTATATACAATGGTTGTAAGAACTGTGATAGTCAATCGTAATTACTTTCGGGAATCTGTTAATTTAAGATAGTCTTTCCTTATCGGGCTGAAACTATCAATTAACCTTACATGGCTACTGATTGACTGAATACAATGAGGAATACCAGACGGAATTGTTATAATATCTCCTTTTGTATGTTTCTGTTTTACTTCATCCATAAAGAAATAAAGATCTCCTTCTGCCACATAGGTAATCTGTTCATGTGGATGGGAGTGAGGGGGATCTGGTTTTTCCCTTGGTCCGTCAGTAAAGTCACATACAACTACCATCAGGTTTTCAAGGGATGCTATACTCCTTTCAAATACCGGAGTCACTTTCTCATGAATTATCCTATCCTCTTTATTTGCCGGCATAGTTTGAAATACTTAACTATTTCTTATAAATTTAACGATGTTAATTTAAACAAATTATTATATGAAAACCATAACATTTTACATCCTCATCTTAATTCTCTTTATTTTCACCTCATGCAGGCGCGTGATGCCAATAGACAAGGTTATCGATGGTTCACTTGCATTTTCTGTGAAGCAGTATAATCTGATGACTGCTGTTATGAAAGATAAGCCTGGTCAGCTGCCCAGAACAATAGATGCAGACGGTAAGTTGAAGACTGAAAATTCACGCTGGTGGACAAGCGGATTCTATCCCGGATGTTTATGGTATTTATATGAATATTCAAAAGATCAGAAGATTAAAGATGATGCAATGATGATAACTGCCCGTGTTGAGCAGGAAAAATATACAACCAATAATCATGATGTAGGCTTTATGCTTTATTGCAGTTTTGGAAATGGACTCAGACTTACAAACGAAGAGAGTTACAATGAAGTTTTACTTACCGGGGCAAAATCCTTAAGTACCCGTTTCAGACCAAAAAACGGATGCATACAATCGTGGGGAAGCACAAAAAAATGGCAATGTCCTGTAATTATTGATAACATGATGAATCTTGAGTTGCTGATGTGGGCATTCAAGAAATCAGGTGATTCCAGCTTTTATAAGATAGCTGTAAGTCATGCAGATACAACTATGAAGTATCATTTCCGTCGGGATTACAGCACGTTTCATGTAGTTTCGTACGATACAATCACGGGAAAAGTTGAAGTACGCCAGACCTCCCAGGGTTTTTCAGATGAATCGGCATGGTCACGAGGGCAAAGCTGGGGATTGTACGGCTATACGATGATGTACCGGGAAACAAAGCTTGATCGTTATCTAAAACAGGCGCAGAACATTGCAGATTTTCTTATAAACAACCCAAATCTGCCGGATGATAAAATTCCTTACTGGGATTATAATGCCCCGGGTATTCCTGACGCCACGAGGGATGCATCAGCAGGAGCTATAATGGCTTCAGCGCTTATTGAACTTAGCGGATATGTAAATGCCGAAACAAAAGAGAAGTATCTGAAGGTTGCAGAAACACAGTTGAGGAGTCTTGCATCACCGGCATATATGGCTAAACTGGGTGAAAACGGAAACTTTATCCTTATGCATAACGCCGGATCAGTTCCGGCAAACAGTGAGGTGGATGTTCCGTTGACTTATGCTGATTATTATTTTATTGAAGCACTGCTGAGATACCGGAAGCTTTTATCGAAATAATAATATTTATGTATTCTTTGCGTAACGACTTAGCGTCTGGGTTTTTATTTGGCCGGTGTAAAAGTAACTGTCTGTCCTCCATTTAAACCTGTATTTATAAACTCTAGTTTTACACGTGTTACCCCATCCGGCCAGTAACGTCTTAGCGATTTATCTTTGACTTCAATAAACTCGACTTTTGCAGTTACAACTTTAGGATTGTAGGTCATATTCATATTGAAACCATCACCAGCAAACTTTAAGAGGCCAGGTTTAACTTCTGAAACTTTACAGTAAGTGATTAAGTTAGAACTGGTAACTGAATTCGTAATTCCGGAAAGTTCATATTTATCGGTAATTATGAAGTTTTTACCTCTGTTCAGAGTATAACTTCTGATCCAGCTTTTTACCTGTGCATCTTTTGTGTATGCTCCTGAGATATCAGTTGAGAACATGGCTGATTTTGGATTGGCAGCAAAAGTGGTATTCTTAGCCTTAAACTCTTCTCCGTCTTTTTGTTCGATCCCATTTATTACGGGAAGATTATGATAGCCCGACTGCATTGTCCATATCTCATAACGTCTTGAGCTGAAAGTTTTAGCAGTATATTCTTCGCGTCCGAGATCGATGAGACAGGGTTTCCCATCATAGTACATAATACAGCTGCCAACATCGTTGTGATTATGGCTCTCATTATTGAAACCTCCTTTTGCACCAAAGAAAAACCCCATGAAAGTTCCTTCTTTATCCCGTGCTCCTGCGACCTCAGTATCAGGAAGCCAGAAATCGGCAACGAGAGCTTCTTTGCTCTCGGCTTTACCTATCTCAGCAATTAATCCAAGGTCTTTGATCTGATCACAAATTTTACCACCCAGACTATGTTCTCCCCATTTTCCAAGCTTTGCAAGATAGGCTCCGAACTGCTGCATCTGAGGATCTTTAATTGCTTTGCCATATCTGTAAACTGCAGATGCATCGCCCCCTGTTTTAGCATCGGCGTCAGCAAAATTCAGAAAGTAGGGTGCATGAATATTAACCTTGTAAAAATATTTTCCAATATTCTGTATTAGAGGATCTCCGAATACGTCAAATTTATCGTTTGTTGCATCCTTCATAATTTCAAGACTCTCATATAGTAATGCGCCTGCGGCACCCCAGTATGACGGTCCTTCATCACAGCCGCCATCGTCAGAATAGCCATTGAGAAATTTGTCGAGTGAGTTAATGATTTTCTGAACCTCGGCAACTTTTTTTGAATGATCACTTTCAATAAGAAGAAAACTATTGAGCATGTTGTAATTGATCCATGGGTTCCAGTTGTTTGGCCTGCCTCCTTTAAAGCCCATATACCAAAAATCGTCTCTTGTAAAATATGGGATTAGAGCTTTATTCTCGATTTCCTGTTTCAAACGTTTAGAGATCAAAGGGTGTATCTTATCGAATTCATCTTTAAATAGATACCACGTCCAGGAAAGGTTGTTGGTAACTTCCCCTACACCGAGATCAACAAACCTATCATTAATATCAGGTAAGCCGGCGCCAACTTTTTGTGAGCCCAAATGTGCCGACCATCCCCACCATGTCTGCTCGCTGTAATACCAAACAGCATTAATTATCTGATCCATAAACCGTCCTTTGCCTTCTACCATTTCACCCATGACCAATGAGATCAGAGCATTACTGCACGCTGAGTAAGCTTCCTGTCTGCGATCGCCTGAACGGACAAATTCAATATAATCGGTTGCTTTTACAACAGGCCAGTTATAAGTAAGGTATCCCTCAGCTTTGGTAATATATTCTTTCCGGATATTTTCCGGCAGACTCTGCCAGAATTGTCTGTTTTTGTAATCAGGAAGCTTGTTCCACGAGTTATCGGGTACAAGGACTTTTGACAGGTCAATTGCTTTAGCTTTGTTTGCAAGGATGTTTCTCTCTTTGCTTGTTAATTCACCAGATACCTTATTTGATGAAACAAGAAGAAGGATGACAAGGCTGATTGAAAAAAAAGTTTTCATGTTTTATTAATTTTTGAGGATAATTATAGACATAATTGTTGCCACCAAGGCACAAAGTCACAAAGGAACACTAAGTTAAGATATTAAAAATAAGTTTTTTGTGCACCTTGGTGTCTTCGTGTCTTAGTGGCATTTTTAATTAGTTCAGAGAATAATATATTCTGGATAAAATTAGAAATCGATCATAGCTTTCATAACACCATCTTTGTAATCTGCAACCAGATCGAAAGCTTCTTTTGTTTTACTGAATGGGAAACGATTAGTAACCATGTTTTTTACATCTATTTTCCCATTTTTCATCATTTCCAGAGCGGATTCAACACAATCTACCTGACGCCTGATGAACTGAAGCGAGACCTCTCTTCTCCTGGTCGTTTCAACATCCATTGTCCATCGTTCGAATTCAGGAATCCCTACAACAACAAGTTTCCCTCCCGGTTTGAGTATGTCACATGCGTTATCAAAAGCATCCTGCATACCACAACATTCAAAAACGACATCGAGTCCGAGATGTTCTTTCATAAGGATGTTTTTAACCACATCTTCTTTCAAAGGATTTCCGGTATAAGATGCTCCTTCTTTTGTAGAAATTGAAAGACGCGGATCAAGCTTATCGGTTACATAAAAGGAATCAGCGCCTTCTGCTTTTGCAGCCAGCATCACGCTCATACCTATCGGACCGAATCCCAATATTCCGATTTTAAGACCTTTGACACCACCGGATTTTTTTACAGCATATACTCCGATTGCCATTGGTTCTGATATGGAACCATGATCGGCGGTAAGTTTTCCCGTTAAAGGAAAACAGCTCTCCTCCGGCATTATAATATATTCAGTCAGGCAGCCTTCTGCTTGTCCCGGACAACCAAGGAATTTAAGTTTCCTGCAAGTGTGATGCCTTCCTGCAAGACACTGGTCACATTCCCAGCATGGCATAGCCGGTTCAATAGCAATTTTATCACCAGGCTTAACTCTCTTTACTTTAGGTCCCACTTCAACAACAACTCCAGCTCCCTCGTGGCCAAGTGTGAAAGGGAATTCCACTTTCTGAGAACCGATTTTGCCGTTTCTGTAATAATGAACATCAGATCCACAAATACCCAGGACTGACATTTTGATTTTTACGTCATTTGGTTTTACGACAGCAGGTTCAGGAATGTTTTTCAATTCCATCTGCCTGATTCCGGTTAACATCATTGCTTTCATATATCATATCTTATTAAGCAAATATAAAGCTTTAAATTTATTTTCACTAGACATGGTCTGGCAGTCCTGCGGTCCTGCGGTCTTTTCTTTGTCTTTGCGCCATTGCGCCTTTGTGCCATTCGATTTATTTTGTATCTTCACCTTCATAAATATGAATTTTATGAGAAAAATATACGGAATTGGAGAAACGGTACTTGATATTATTTTCAAAAATAATCAGCCTCAGGCAGCAAAAGCAGGAGGATCAGTACTTAACAGCGTAGTTTCTATGGGAAGAATGAATCTGCCGGTATCCTTCATAAGTGAATACGGACAGGATGATGTTGGAACTCTGATTGATGATTTTCTGAAAAGTAACGGTGTAGATTCCTCATGTGTTCATCGTTTTAGTGATGGTAGTACAGCTCTTGCCCTTGCATTCCTGAATGAGAAGAATGACGCCAATTATTCTTTTTATAAAAATTTTCCTGCCAAACGGCTCGACATAACTTTCCCTGTAATCAATAAGGATGATATTGTACAATGCGGATCATTTTATGCAATCTGGCCGGAGATAAGGAAAAAATTTAAAACATTCATAAGCTCTGCGAAAGAAAATGGCGCTCTGATTCTTTATGATCCGAATTTCAGACCTACACATCTTTCAGATCTTGATACACTCAGACCTCTCATTATAGAAAATATGAAGATGACCAGCCTGTTGAGGGGATCGGACGAAGATTTTAAAAATATTTTTGGTGCTAACACACCTGATGAGGCATGGAATGTTGTAAAACAATATTGTAAGTGCCTGGTTTACACAGCAAATGTAGAGGGTGTTTATGTCAGAACTACCTCTTTTTCTGGAAAATTCCCGGTTCATAAGATCACTCCGGTAAGCACAATTGGAGCTGGCGATAATTTTAATGCGGGGATGATTACGGCTATATACAAAAATAATTATGGGAGGGAGCAGCTGGAAAAACTCGGTGAAAAGGAATGGTCAAAGATAATTACATCCGGGGTTGACTTTGCGACTCATGTATGTCTGAGCTACGAGAACTATATCTCTGAGGAGTTTGCAAAAGAACTGAAAGCAAGCAAAAAATAGGTATCTGGGTTTGTAAATAATGGATTTTGTTTTTTATGCTATTCAGAAAACCGAGTAGTCAAAAATATTGACGTAATTCATTTTTCCGAAGATGAAGGCAACCAGGAATGCCACCATAATTATTGCCAGAATTGAAAATACAAAAATCATTGCTTTTTTCTTCCATCCTCCTGGCTTCTGACGCTTCGTAGTTTTTCGAAAAATTCATTTTTTAAATATCAGATTATAAACAATATAATGATCTGTTTTTTTATAGTTTTACCGCACTAACGCCTACTTTAACACGTTTTACTCGTTCAATTACTTTTAATGATGGAAATGAATAATCAATGTCAATAGCCAATGCTTCACGATTAAAGTCATCAAGTATGTTTAAAGTTCTGAACT
>JANXXP010000371.1 GCA_025350595.1 Bacteroidota bacterium | reverse complement strand
TAAGTTTGTCTTTAAAGCTATGGAACAATGTTTCTTCATAGTTTTTCAGAGAATCCACAGAAAAGACTTTCACATTATGAACGACATTAAAGAAAGCCTTGCTGGCAGCGAGGGTAAAATCATATTCTTTATTTTTATCGGGTTGAGGCATTGACCCGAAGCCATGTAGTTTTTCGGTAAGCGATCCGGCCCCTTCCTTACTAAACCGCATTGCTTCATACGATGCCAGGGATGAATACACATAGATCCTGCTGGCAACCGGGGGGGTGAAAACGTCGTAAATGATTACCTGGGTCAGCTGATCCTGATTCTGATGAAGTATTTCTGTATCTGACAACCGGGAAGCCTGCTTTTTCTGGCAGCCGCTAAAAGCAACAATTATAAAGACTCCCAGTACAGTCTTAAATAGTAAGTTAAGATGTGCGATTGATTTAACCATTGTTTATTAGTTTAAAAAGTTTCTATTCTTCTGGTTTTCCCGTCTATCCCTGAAATAACAATAGATTTCATATTTTCGTCGGTATTAATGAACCTGCCCGATTGTGACAGGAAGGAAGCGCCATAATAAAATTCAAGCTTTCTGGTGATTCCGTTTTTGAAATTAATTTCAGCGCTTACATCATCGGGGTGCAATGATATAAATCCAACTTTATGGTTTAATTTAAAAATTTTAATTGGTCCCCTGTTTTGTCCGGCAGCAATCAGATAATCCTCATTTTTACTTCTGAGTTTTACTAATGCTTTGCCATTCCCCGGGATATATATGCCACTTTCAGAAATTGACTGTGGGATAAAATTTCCGATTCCATCCCCTTTTAGCAACAGCCCATTTAGAGCATCATACCTCCCTACGGAAACCTCTGTTCCCCAATCATTGCCATTCATTAAGACATCAAGATTCCCATCTCCGTCAAAATCATCAACTGTCATACCATTAATTAGCGAGAACTGTGCCTGTGCCGGTAATGGAATTAAGGTAAATTTATTATTACCATCATTTCTGCAATACATTGATTTGAAATTATTTGCTCTTAGAACCAGTGCCTTTTTCAACTGATCTTTTGAAAAAAGCTGGTCAATTGTCGCTGTTGCATAACTTTTATAATTCTGGAATTTTGACCGCATTCCAATCATTTGTTTCACAATATCATCACGCCCGTGTACCGGGAATTCCTTCATTGAAGTGTCTTGCTGGCTGGCAGGCAGGTATATTGATGGGAAAGCATCATAACTTCCATTATTGTCGAAGTCGGCTGAATAGATTGATACAGGATATTTTTCACTTGCTCTGTAAAACGAATTAAGTCCAAGATTACCAATAATATAGTCAATATCTCCATCATTATCAAAGTCTCCTGCAGAGATTGAGTTCCACCAGCCTGTCTGATCAGAGATTCCTGTCACTGATGTTATATTTTTAAAGACCCCTTTTTCGTTTATCAGCATGGTTACCGGCATCCATTCTCCGGCAAGAATCAGGTCTGGCCAGCCATCATTATTAAAATCTGTAAACAATGCGTCGCAAACAAGACCAATATTTAATAAGTCAGGTGCGACCTCCTTTGTAACATCAGTGAATTTTATTTTTCCCGGCTCTGAATCATTTCTGAAAATAAAACTTGAAACAGGTTTAGGATAGTTCCAGGGATCAACCCTTCCGGCAACAAACAGATCAAGATCGCCATCGTGATCATAATCAGCAGCCCTTACACAAAACTTACTGCCTTTATTTAATGGAAGAGATTCAGGACTTTCAACGAAATTTCCCTTTCCGTCATTTACGTAGAAATGATCCTGATATGCTGAAGTATTTCTTTCGTTCTCAAATCCGCCTGATGAAATATATAAGTCGAGATCTCCGTCTCTGTCAGCATCAAATAAAAGGATTCCTGTATCATCCCACGATTTTAAAGCTACCTTATCAGCCGACAAGAGAGCTTTTTGAATAAAAGTGCCATCGGATTGCTGGAAGAATAGCTGTGCACTGTTATTTGAAGAACCTCCGCAGACAAAATCATCCAACCCGTTTCCATCAATATCACCAACAGCGAGAGCAGGACCATATTCAGAAAATTTGTGAGGCAATAACTTTTGGATATTGAAGTCTACAAAGTCATTTTCCCTCTGGACATAATTGACTTTAAGAGAACGTGTAACTTCAGTGAAAAGAGGGTCCTTGATAAGTATATCTTTTGAAATTGAAAATTTGTTTATTGCATTGGCTATATTAATCGTTATCCGCTGATTAGCAGACACATTATGTAAAACCGAAATCAGTCCTGTTTGCCACTTTACAACAACAGAATCTATTACGGAAACATCTCCTAATCCAAAACTGGCAATATCTTCTATAGTTGAAAGATATCCGCGGAAAGGATTATTTTCCCATACCTGTTTCTTCCCATGATCATAATAAATATTAATCCAGGCTCCAAGTCCCTGGTTATTATGATCATCACCTTTTAATTGTATTTGAAGGAAGTGACTTTTTTCTTTATGCTGTTCAATGGAATTATTCCTGTAAATGGAAGCCTCATCGTTGATATTATTTATTATCAGATCAAGATCACCATCCCCATCAAGATCAGCGTAAGTTGCTCCATTGGAGAAAGTTGGTGTTGCCAGGCCCCATTTTTCAGTTACATCGGAAAAGGTCAGATCTGCATTATTTTTGTATGCGTAATTATGAAGTTTTACTTCCGGAACCTGCATGAGGATCTGGTCCTTTGAAGATGAAAGGAATGCTTTGGCACGGAATATCGCAAAGTCGTGATCTGTAATGTCTTTTGGGAATCCGTTGCAGATTATAAGATCCCTGAAACCATCATTATCAAAATCTGTCAGCATCGGAGTCCAGCTCCAATCCGTTGCCGTTATACCTGCATAATATCCGATTTCGCTGAATACAGGGATTCCAAGCGAGTCGTTTTGTCCTACACGCGGTCCCTGGTTTAACTGCAGGGTATTTCTCACATACTGGTAACTATAGCCATATCGTTCTGTATTCTGATATTGCTGATAACTATTTGGATTAAGCATCATCTTTTTCCTGTAATTGTCTTCAGGATTCATATCAAGAGAAACTAAATCAGCAAGACCGTCATTGTTGATATCACCTATATCATTTCCCATTGAATTAGCGGAGGTATGCTTGAAGTAATCAGAAAGATGATCGGTAAAGGTTCCGTTTTTGTTGTTGATAAAGAGCAGGTCATTAGTAAGAAAATCGTTTCCGATAAAAATGTCTTTCCATCCATCATTATTTATATCGGTTATGATTGCAGAATGACCGTATCCTTCTGTTTGTATACCAGCTTCTTTTGAAACATCAGTAAACACAGGGTGTTTTAACGAATCATTCCAGTCATTCCGGTATAATCTGCCTGTGCTAGGGTTGGTCCCGTTTTTTAGTACCGGACGAAAAAGATATGGAGAAATCTTTTGATTTATCTCATTGACAACTAAATAGACATCAAGATCTCCATCATTATCGTAATCAAAGAAATATGCCTGGGTTGTGTGTGAGTTATCATCCAATCCATATTCTGCAGCTTCTTCCTTAAAGAAAGGGATGTTATTTTTATCGAGGCCCTGATTTATGTAAAGCAGATTTTTTCTTTCTTCTGGCCTTTTCTTCAGTGTTACTGATACGTATATATCCTGCAAGCCATCACCATTGATATCAATTACAGCAACCCCACGGCACCATTTGCCTTCACCACTTATTTTCGCTTCTTCTGTTATATCCTGAAATTTAAAATTGCCCTTATTCAGATATAATTTACATGGAACTATGTTGCCAGTAAAGAAAATGTCTGGTAATCCGTCGTTATTGAAATCTCCGATTCCCACTCCGCCACCGTTATAAACATTTTCAATATCCAGTTGGTTGATGGAGTCATTTTCAACTATCAGATTATTAAAGTGAATACCAGAATGCGAAGAGCTTATCTGCTGAAAAAGAGTATTTGTTTTTTTGCATGAGGACAAAAGAATGATTAGAAGCAAAATTGAATACTTCATGTTGTAGATAATAATCCCTGACGGCTCATGCAACACTTCGAGATAAATGAAATTAGAATTAAATTCCCTTAACGATCTTCTTGCTAACAAAGAAGCCGGCGAATTTGTTTAAATTATTTCCCCGGGAAATATTTATTTATCGTCTACCCAGAAATAGGGTTTTACATTTGTTCCTCTGACAGTACAATCCGCACAGCCACGGGTTTTAGTAAAAACCCTGAAGCGGGGCGATGAAAACGGGATAGGAGGAGTATCAAAAAGAGTCCAGACAGTGACGCCTAAACCCTCAATATAATCAGGGCCTCCAACAAGTGTACTGGAAACACAATCGGAATAAGGATCAATAATACCTTCAAAATTATCTTTAATAAATATCCTTTTAGTAGAAACTGCAGAAACGCTAAAGTATCCTAAAACTTTTTCCTCAGGAAACTCAACACACCATAAATTACTTGGAATAGATGAAGGAACCAGATCATAAAGGCCCCCAGTCTGTTCAATAAGTCTTTTCAGTTTATCCCAGTAGTTATATTCATCCTCATTCATGGAGTACTGATTCACTGAAATACTGTACTTTGTTTTTAGTCTGTCGGTTGCATTTGTAATATAAGTAATGGGAAGACTTTTTATAACATCTTCACTGAGGGAGGCCGTACTCTGAATAAATATGTCTTTAGAGTTGTTTGAGATCCAGCAGTTATGATTTGGGACGTCAAAATTGAGTCTTAGCGCCCATGTTTCTGAGTATTCCCATCTGAAATAGCTACATTTTTTTTCAGGATCATGAGTGTTAAGATAAATCTGGCAACCATTTATTCCCTTGTAGAATTCAGCGGGTTTTTCAATGACTGTTTTAACATAATATATACTGTCTATTGGAGGTACGGGTTTCATCTCCACAGGAAATGATTCATAACTAAGACTATTAAAACCTGTATTTGTATTGATATGCAGAGTATAAGACCGGCTAATTACTCCCTGAAATAACGGAGGCGGAACATAGGTTCCAACTAATGTTTCTGAAAAAATATAGTTGTTGCCGATATCATCAGAAAGGGAGACAAGGCATTTGCCCAGAGGCCGGGGGGCACTTTTCAGCACAACCGGTAGAGATTTTGATAGTCTGATGATACTGTTTCCCGGTTGATCAGTAATTAAGCCCTGAACAACCAACAATTGTTTTTCCTCATTAATTTCCGGAACAAACTGGGCAATACAACTTGTTATAAGGAGTAAAAACAGAACCAGAGCAAAGAAAGATAGAGTTTTCATAATCATTGCCTATTTGACCTTGAGAATTTTCCTGATTGAAACGGGGGTACCTTCAGATGTTATTCCCTGAATATTAATTTCATAGTCTGAAACAAAATCAGAAGTCCAGAAGGCCACCCTGGATTTTCCTTCCTTATTTGGTTTAATCGAAGGGTTCCAATAGAGGGTATTCCTGAAATCAGGAACTCTGCTGCTTTTCATATCATAGGAGGAATAGTCAGGAGAAGAAAAAGATAAAACAGGGTCAGTTACTCTGTATGTGAGCCGTATCATATAATCAGGAAACGGAACTCCACTAAAATCACCTGCTTTTGTAATAACATTTACCAGGCCAGTGAAAAGGAACTTTCCAACATAGTAATTTTCTTTTATAACATCAATTATTTCAACATTTTGCGGATCAAGATTGGCGATAAGTGAAGGGTCATTTATAATAACTCCATCAATTAATAAACGCGGAGATAACATGTTTGTCGCCTCGCCAATCCTCGAAACTATAGTGATTTCATAAGAAGACTTTTTCTTTTTCAGGGAAACACGTGGTAAAAGTTCCAGAAAAACCTCGTCCATAGTAGGCAAACTTACATAATCTGCCATGATCAGATGAATATCCGGCTTTCCGTAGAATCGTATTGGTGACGGTGGATTAAAAACAGGATTCAGCGGGAGTCCTGTTGAAGAGACTCCGTAAATTGTCTTAAGCTGATAATTTATACCCCATCTGGATATGAGGGGAGATATTGTTTTCCCTGATGAATCGATGGCAATTTCAGAAGGAAGATATTGATAAGAGAATGATGATTCGAGGTTTATTTTTTGTTTTTTGTTAAGCTCATCAGGGATGATTATAAAATCTTTAAACCCTTCATCAACAGATACGTTGAACCTGAAATTCCCTTCGCTATCTGTTTGTGCAGACTGAAATCCGGCTTCTTTCCCTGGTGAGCATAGCAGAATATTTTCACCCTCAGAGACTGCGGTCTTATCCTCTGGCAATACTTTCCCCAAAAGTGAATGGTTTTCTTTTTCAAAAGGGTATTTAAAATGGGTTACATCTCCTGACAGGATTGTTGTCCAGTTTATCCAGTTACTTCTGACATTTAAAAGGATACTGTCCATGACTTCAGGTGGAAGCTCGCTGATTTTCCTTCCCTTAATTATATTCCAGGGAAACATTCCAAACTCTGTTCCGGGAACCAGATAATCAGAAAAATCTATCGTCTCATCGTTATTTGTCCGGGAGGATACAGAGATGCTCAAATTTGAGAAACCAGGTACATTGAAGGAGTCAGTTGCGGGATCAATCGAAAGGGACAATTCTGTTCTTTTTCCGCAACTATCTAAAGAATGCAATGTCAAATAATGATTGCCCTTTTCAGGAGTATAAATGAATCTTTCAGAAAGAGGCTGGCCCTTTGAATTAAAGAGGGTTATCTGATTTATGCCAGAAGTCAGCAAAGATTTAGATACGGAGATTAATGATTTCCCTTCTGTCAAATTTTCAGTACTTACCCGGTTAATTTTCCCATGTGTCTGAATGAATAGATAAAACAGATTCCCGTTTTCAACACTGTAACTTTCATGGGCGACCACAGAAATTTCCAGGATATCAGGCATAAGATTGTTTACCGAAAGAGACAGTCCTGATTTAGCTATATCCTGAATTTTTTCTTTACTTATTTCACTTTCATGACTCTTGACTGCCGTCTTCTTCCCGGAAAATGCCCTGGAATTGAATGTATTAAAGACATTAATATCCTTCATGAAACAATTATATGGCAGGAAGTTTTTCATCCAGCTGGTATATACACGTATTGAATAGATTCCTGAACTCAGTGTGTCGGGGATGATTATTTGTCCGGGACCAAATCCTTTTTTGAGCAAAATACGTTTTTGAATGACTGGTCTGTTTTCAGCATTAAGCAGTTCAAAATATGCAATACTGCTTCCTGATGATGGTTTTAAAACTGATCTGTCTATCAGATAAAGATTAAACCACATATTTTCTCCAGCCAGATATTCCTCTCTGTCGGTGTGGACATAGATCTCTTCTCTGGGTACCGATTCACAATATTTTATAAAACTCCGGGTAAGAAAATCCGGTATATTTATATCTGTCTGGCCTTGAACTACCGGCACAAAAAGGGATAGAATAATAATAAGGATTGACGGAGTTAACTTTTTTATCATTTAAATATCTTTCTTCGATCGTTTGTTATTTATCATCTGTCCAGAAATCAGGTTTAATATTTGTACCTCTTACTCTGCAATCGTAACAACCATAAATACTTGTAAGTACTCTGACCCGAGGAGTCGGGATAGAATTATCGATGAGAGTCCATTTAGTTATGTTCAACTCCGGCGGATCATAATCACCGATTATTGTATCTGAAATACAGTTGGTATACCTGTCAATTATTCCTGCAAAATTATCTTGTATAAAAATCCTTTTTGATGACTTTGCTGAAACACTGAAATAGCCTAATACCTTCACACTGGAATTGAATTTAGCAGAAATATTGCCGGGAATTGATGCCGGAATTATATCATAAAAGCCACCAACTCTATCGGTATAGGTTTTTACTTTTTCCCAATAGGTATATTCATCATCGTTAAGTGAATACTGATTCACCAGAATGCTGTATTTTCTTTTCAGCCGGTCCGAGATGTTAGAGATATAAGTAACCGGATGGCGAATAATTTTAACTTTTTCAATCTCCGCACTGCTTTTTATGTCTATTGATCTAGATCTGTCTGATACCCAACACGTCATATAGGGCACGGGGAAGAGTAGCCTGTGTACCCAGGTTTCAGCGAAATCCCAACGAAAATATCTGCAGGTGTTTTCAGGATCATGAGTGTCGAGATAAATCTGACAAGCATCAACCCCGAACCAGTTTTCATGACTTTCTTTTACAACAATTTTTTCATAATAGATAGTGTCAATCGGAGGGACCGGCTTCATCTCCATTGGAGCAGACTCGTAACTAAAAAAACTATTCTCAGTTACTCCAATATGTAAAGTATATAACCTTCCTATTACACCTATAAATTGTGTAGAGTCTGTAATATAAGTGCCGGGGGCAGATTCTTTTAAAGAGTAGGTATTTCCCTGATCATCTGAAATTTGAACATTATAGCCGGATACAGGTTGGGCAGAGCTTATTTCCCCCAGGGGCAATGATCTTGAAAGCAGGATTTTATTGGTTTCTTTCTGATTAGTAATCAATCCCTGTACAACAAGCAGTTCGTTTATCTCATTAACAGAAGGAATAAATTGTTTTATACAGCTGGTATTCAGGAGTATGAATGGGAAAAATAATATTTGGTATTTAGATTTCATATCCTTATTAAAAGTCAAAGCTGTAAGTTACAGATGGAATTGCTTTACCAAATACTGACAATTTGTACCCAAGAATACGATCATCAGCTTTTTTAAAATATATTGTATAAACGTTTTCTCTCCCCAAAAGATTATAAACCGAAAATGTCCAGTTTGGATGAGTCGTTTTATGAAGCTTAAGGTTCCCGCTTACTTTTAAAGAGAGATCAAGCCTCGAATAATCAGGGATTCTATATTTATTCCTATCCGAATAGTGTACAAGTATATCATCATACAATTGATACGTTGAAACCGGGAAGGTTATTGGCCGTCCTGTACTCCAGGTATAGTTGGCCGCTATACTGCAACGACGCGAGAATAGATAGTTAAGGGTAATAACCAGATCATTTGGTTTATCAAAATTTGAAGGGAACCAGTTTCCTGAATTAATGGTTTCCTCGCTGAATTTACTGTTGCTCTTCACGAATGTTCTTGCATAGGTATAGCCCACACTATAATGAAGTCTGCCTTCGTTCTTTTTGAGCACTAATTCCAAACCGTAAGCCTTTCCCCGGACATTTACAATATCTTCTTCAATGGTTTCATTCATAATGAGATTTGTTCCGCCCTTAAAGTCTGCCATATTCTTTATTACCTTGTAGTAAACCTCTGCAGAAGTTTCATATCCATTATTAAACAACATCTGATAAAAGCCCAATGCAATCTGATCACCTGTCTGAGGCTTTAGATAATAATCGCTTAATTTCCAGGTATCAGTCGGGGCAATTGAAGTTGAATTAGAAAGTAGATGGAGGTATTGTTGTGTGCGGTTATAGTTTATTTTAAAAGAGTTTTTGTCGGAAATTCTGAGGTTCAGAGAAATTCGTGGTTCCAGACCTGCATATTTACTCGAGATTTGTCCGCTTTTAAAGTAAAGGGTATCCGTAATAGTAGACCTGCTTTTTGAGAAAGCCGGATCATATAGCAAAACAGACTGAGGGCCGACAGAAAAAAATGAAGATAATCTCAAGCCAATGTTTACAGATAAATAACTTGTAAGTACTAATTTATCTTCGATATATAGCCCTCCTTCCCAGGCCTGTTCTTTTTCAAGGGTATTAGGAATAACCAGTGATGAGTCTCCACTGGGTAAGTAACTGCCCGGTGTTATAGAATATTTAATAAGGTCAAGACCAAAATTAACCTCATGTCTTCCGAGAAATAAGTTAAAATCTTGTTTGAGGCCGGTACTGTTTATTTTATGAGACAAGTCAAATGCATCAGGATTTAGCTCCCGGCTTGAAACATCGTATTTATAAAAGCTGTTATTTAATGATAGAGAAGAAAAGAAACGGCTGTTGAAAAAATGGCGCCATTTTAAGGTAAAAATGCTGTTATCATAGCTGTAAATAGTGTCGCTGCGAAAGCGGAATGCGTCATGGCTGACGTATGAACTTGCCTCAAATTTGTTGTTTTTATTTAAATCGTATGAAAGTTTTCCGTTAATATCATAAAAAGATGCCCGGCTTTTATGTAGATCAGGATTTCTGATCATGTCAAAAATCCAGTTTGAGTAAGTAGTTCGGACTGCCAGGATATAGTCCAGGGTGTCTTTTATAATCGGGCCCTCGACCATAACGTGTGCAGTGATAGGACTTATTCCGGCATTTCCTGCAAATTCTTTACTGTTTCCAGCTTTAGTTCCAATATCAAGAACTGATGAGATCCTTCCTCCATAACGACTGGGAATTCCTCCCTTATATAAAGTAACATCCTTAATAATATCGGAGTTTACTGCAGAGAAAAAGCCGAAAAAATGCGAGGAATTATATATTGGAGCTCCGTTTAAAAGAATCAGATTCTGATCAGCTGTACCGCCCCTGACATTGAAACCTGCCGACCCTTCTCCAACTGATTGTACTCCGGGGATTAAAAGAACACTTTTAATAATGTCTGATTCCCCTAAAGATGTTGGTAATAATCTGAAAGATGCAATATTGATTTTTTCTACGCCAACTTCAAATCGTTGAAGCGTTACACTTTTTTGGGCCGAGACAACAGTTTCTTTCAGAGGGATGAGCATACTGTTCATCTCAACATTTAATTCCCCGGCACCATATAACTTCAGATTAATCATTTTTTCCCTCATCCCAATAAATGAAAACTGAAGGAGGTGATTTCCCCGGGGGATTGTCAGATTATAATATCCATACTCATTGGAAATAGTTCCTGTTGAAAGTTTCTGAATGTATACGGTTGCCCCTGATACCGGATCCTTTGTGTCTTTAATTGTTATATAACCTGAGATAGCAACATTGCCCGGTTTATTTTTTTCAGCCGGATTTCCGATTTCCACAGAAACATTTCCTGACAACTTCTGGGTTTCACCTGAACCGGAATAATCTGTTGGAGGCAGAAATTTATTGTTTTTTTCCACAGTAGTATCAGATACTTTAAGAGCATAGTTGTTAGTAAGAAAGACATTTCCCAGATCATCAATATAATAATAGATTGATGTTCCCTTTAATAGATTGTTCAAAACACACTGGAGGGAGGGGCAATTTTTGTAATCGCCTAATTTCAGGTCCTTCACCCAGTCTTCTTTATAGTAGAATTTAACAGGTAAAGAGCTTTCTGTTTTTGTAACAAATTCTTTAAATGAGAGCCCGCTATAATTTTCTGATATTTTATAATTATCCTGTGCCTCAAGAAAACAGGTCAAGGCTGAGGTTAAGGTTAAGAGAAGAAACAGAAAACGGAATATATATTTCATAAAAGGATCATCTATTGGCTTATAGTATCATAATATCTGATTACCGGAATAAAGCTCTCCGGGTCATTTTTTGAGACTCTTATTTTATTCTTTTTGATAAAAACTTTGATCTGAGCCTTCTCCCTGTAAAAAATCCTGTATAAATCACGTTTACTGGTTATCAGAACGTGATTATTGTTTTTTTCGAAATAGATATGGCTAATCTGGTAAAACTTATCGTTCTCTCCTTCCCGGGTGGGGCGGTCAATTTTTTTATTGTATTTGACATATAGTGCAGATTTCCCTTTATAAAGAACATTTAAATAACCACTTAAGGCATTCAGACTATCTTCCGGAATCCTTATGAAGTGATATAGTTTGTTTTGAAATAAAACAGAAAAGCTGTCAATCATTTCTTTATTCAGCTGAAGCATTCCAACCGGAGGGAATGGTGTAATGAGTTGATCTTTAAAGAGGTCATACTTAATGCTGACGTTTGTAAATGTTTTACCTGTAATTGTTAATGTCCCGGGTAAAAAGTCTTTTGAAAAAAGAAACTGATCTTTTTCCACCATGTAATATTGATTGGTCCAAACCCTTCCATTAAAAAGAATCTGATTAACAGAGTTGGTATCCTGTTGTATAGAACTAAACCTGTAAGATTCAGAATCAGAATTTGAAGTTCCCGATACCCGAGGCATTATAAAAGTACTGAGTATGAAAACAAGCAGAAAAACAGGACGGATCATGAGGTAACTTTCAGATGATTATTTCAAAGTTTAAAATTAATCAAATTTGCGAATAAGATATTTTTCAGATTTATTCTTACTTATCTGATAAATTTGAGTCTATCCTGGTCTCCTTTTTGAAAAGGCTGAGCTTTCCGGCAAGGCGCATAATAATTGCCAGCAATATAAACAGACCAATATTTCCGGCCAGATAAGCATAATCATTCAGGGTAAGAAGAACGAAAATAAATGAATATAGTATCAGCAGCATACCAAATACGATCAGGGCAGTCTTTTTCTCTTTGAAAAGAGTGCCGGTAAAAACAGAGATCATTAATATTGTCGCTGATGAGGATATCAGATATGCGATATTAAAACCGACCTGTTCGCTTAGAGAATTCAGAAGTGAAAAGAAGAGAACCAGGCCCAGAGAAACGAGGAAATAGTGGAAAATGTGGATAGACTCTTTTCTTGTTATTTCAAGAAAGATCAGTACCAGAAATGTAAGGGCAATGAAGAGTATTCCATATCTTGAACTTCTGTATGATTTCTGGTAATGATCAACAGGTTGAAAAAGATCTACTCCAAATGAGCTTTCCATGGGGTGATAAGTACTTCCGATCCAATTCTGAGGAAAATTTCTATTAAGGTGTGTTACCGCCCAATCAGCAGAGAACCCTTTTTCATCTATATTTCTCTTTACAGGCAGGAAACTCCCGTTAAAACTCGGAGAGATCCATTCAGATTGAAGATGACTGTTAGTCAGTTTCCCTAGTGGAGTCAGAAGCAATCCTTCGGAACCAGACAGACTAAAGTTCATAGACAGACTTACCTTATTACCAGGGACCAGAACCGGATTAATAAATGAAATGCCTGACTGAAAAAGATCATTATCCCTCATCCCCGGTTCGGCTTCGAGTTCTGCTGAATTTGTTTTCAGGATGATTTTCCCTTTCAGACCCCTGTTGTCAGAAATACCGACAGTATAATATGCCTCATTCCATAAAACCACAAAATTTTTAAGAGCATCTGCCGCCGGCAGAACAAAATATCCGGTAATCTTCAGATCAGAGTCATAGACAACCGACTTATAAATTCCACGGTATCTTATTCCTGGTTTAATGTACCCTGTAATATCAAGATTCTCAGGTAATATGTGCCAGATTTTTATAACTGACTTTTCATCTTTTTCTGAAGGGATTGAGCGAACCGGTATATTAAGCACAGGTCCTGCAACGACCTGTTTAGCTGCCCATTGATCTGAAATTTCCTTCTTAACTTTTTCACCATTCAATTGTCTCTCCATAATAACCTCTTTAATAAGCTGAAGAGGGATTAAGAAAACCAATCCAAGGAAAGCCAGTAAGCCAAGTTTGAAAGTAAGGGACAATTGCCACTTACTTTGGTCTGAAATCTCAATTTTCATAGTTTTAAATTTGTTAAATTTATAAAAGTACTTTGAATTGCAAAGTGTTCAGATAAAAAATTATTGTGATTTTATCAGATTTTCAAGCGCTTTAAGATGCAGTTGGAAATCAGCAATTCCGCTTTCAGTTGCAGAGTAGCTGGTATTCGGTTTTCTCCCGATAAATTGTTTATTTACTTTTATCATACCCTTTTCCTCGAGAGCTTTTAAATGGCTTGCAAGATTTCCGTCTGTTACGCTCAGGGTCTCTTTCAGATTGTTAAAGTCATAAGAATCATTTACCATAAGGACAGACATTACTCCCAACCTTACCCTGCTTTCGAAAACCTTGTTTATGTTGGAAATAAGATCTTTCATGACTCGTATTTTCTATACATTCCAAGTCCGTAAATAATATGGAGTATTCCAAAACCGAAAACCCAGAAAAGCAGACTGAGGTCAGAAAAAAAGGTTGATGTCAGACCGGTAATTATTTCAAGAATTCCAAGGTAGAAAAGCTCGTTATATGTGAACTTACCTGCACTAACGAGAGCCAGTCCATAAAAAATGAGCATCCCGGGAACAATTAACTGAAAATGATTCTGAAAAAGGAGGATGATAATAAATATTCCTCCAGTTATCAGGGGAATCAACAGGTTTATCAAAAGCCTTTTAGAAACAGGTGTCCAGAAATTTTTCCCCGCGTGTTTGGCTTTTCTAATGGAAAGACAGAGTGCAACAAGGATGGCCAGAGTAAGTACAATAACTGCATCTGCGATAAGTTGCCATCTGATTGCTATTGTCTTTTCTGTGGTAAGACTTCTGAAATATTCATCAAAGTGCATGCTGCCGTTTTTCAGGATCAGAAAGTATGCCACCAGTGCACCGGCGATAGCAAATGCTCCTGAAAAAACTCCGGAAAGCCCACTGAGTGAGAGAAATCGGGAAGACTCTTCCATTATTCTACGGATTGTCCTGATGTCCTCGATGGATTTAGAATTATTTTCCATATTTAAAAGTACTTTGAAATGCAAAGTAAAAAATAAATATTATCCTGTCCAAATATTTTTACATAATAATGTCGATCAAAAAGCAGAGGCAGACCTGTTTCTGAAAAGATAAGATTATTTGTATTAAGGGGTTGTTGGAAAAGTAATTTTCTTTTGATTTTTTCCTGTGTATTGTACTTTGAGATCCTTTGTGAATCAACGAGGTATGTTTAACCACAAAGGGACACAAAGGTTATCACTAAGGTACACAAAGGGTTTTTAGACAGCTCCTTAAAAAACAAAATGGACTTTGTTTTATTATGTCTAAATTTGGATATTAGAAAAAACGAAAATGAAGAACTGCCTGAAATCAATTTTGGCGCTTTTCTTTCTGGCTGCTTTTACCGACATATATGCTCAGGTAGGTTCCGAATATATATTTGGATTGAACCTCTCAACACTGGAAATTAAAGCTAATGGGACAAGTACTATTCCAAAGGCATCGGTAGGTATTCATTACGGCGGATGTTTAAATTTAACGGTAACTGACAATTTTTCTTTGCAGCCGGGACTTATGTTTTCAGCGAAAGGGACAAGTTATAAAATTGACACTTTAGAATATACCATATCTCCGATTTACATAGAGGTCTCTCTTATTTCGAAATACACTTTTGGATCAGATGCGATACAAGGAGCAGTTTTTGTGGGACCTTACGTTTCCTGTGGAGTGGGGGGATATAAGATTGAACCAGGTGGGGATTTTAAAAGTTTACGTTTCGGTTCCGGAGGAATTGCCGATTTGAAAGCGTTTGATGCTGGCTTTATTTTTGGAGCCGGAGTAAAAATCAGAAGTTTTATGATTTCTGTTCAATACGGTATAGGTCTGGCAAACATAGAACCATCATCTTCCGGAGATTTGGAAATGAAAAACAGAGTTTTGGGAATCTCGCTTAACACATTATTTGCAAATAAATAACAAGAATTCATGCTATACATACTTCTTAACGAAACCGGTATTGATCTTTCTGTTTTCGGATTAGGCGTATATGAGAGAGGCCGCTTCTTTATTTAAGGAATTGTGAAAATTTGAACTTCTTGTGAATTTGTATGTTTGAGTTATCTGGTACTTACAGTTAAACTGAAAAAAAGCAGATAAATTCAAACAAGATATGTTATGGGAACAACGACAAATAAAATGAACATAGAAATCTGGAGCGATGTCATGTGTCCATTTTGCTACCTTGGGAAGAGAAAATTTGAAAATGCTCTTACACAATTTGCAGAAAAGGATAGGGTGAACGTTCTATGGAAAAGCTTTCTGCTAAATCCTGATCTTAAAACAGATACTTCAATTTCAATTTATGAGTATTTGTCCAAAACAAAAGGATTTGAAATTGACCAGGCGAAAGAGATGAATGAACACATTTCTCAATCTGCCAGACAGGTCGGCTTGGAGTACAAATTTGATAAAGTAATAGTCGCCAACACTTTTAAAGCACATATTCTCCTCCATTATGCTAATAAACAGGGCAAACAGAATGATGTTAAGGAAAGATTACTGAAGGCCTTTTTTACTGATGGAAGAAATGTGGATGACAATATGACCTTGCTTGAAATTGCCAGCGAAGCAGGATTAAAAACTGACACTCTTGCAGAAGCGCTGGAGAATGAGTTGTATGTTGATGAAGTGAGGGAAGATATTTATGAAGCTCAGCAATTCGGAATACGAGGAGTTCCGTTTTTTGTCTTCGACAGAAAATACGGAATAAGTGGAGCTCAGGAATCCCCTGTTTTTTTGCAGACACTTGAAAAATCGTTTTCAGAGTGGAGGAAAACTAATCCTGAAATCGGATTGGAGATTATCGCGGGAGAGAGTTGTTCCGTTGATGGCACATGTTGATAAAAATAGTTGCTTTTTGTGGTTTGGAGGATAATGGATTTTGACATATTTTTAAATGTCATGGCAGCAAAAGTTTAAATTTGTACAAGAAAAACAAATAACCTGGAATGAAAGCAATTATTATTGGTGCAACGGGCTTAGTGGGAAACCATATTTTGAAAGAAGTTTTGTCGGATAACGATTTCTCTGAAGTGAGGATCTTTATCAGAAAATCTACCGGAATAATTAATCCAAAACTGAAAGAATTTGTGACCCCCATGAAAGATATAAATCCTTTAAGTTCTGAAATTCAGGGGGATGTTCTTTTTAATGCATTGGGGACAACAATAAAACAGGCAGGCAGTAAAGAAGAACAGCAGCGGATAGACAGAGATCTGCCAAAAGCTTTTGCCAGAATTGCTTCAGAAAACGGGGTTAAAATTATGGTAAATGTTTCAAGTGCCGGAGCAAGTATGAGTGGCGGATTTTATCTCAAAACAAAAGCAGAAATGGAGAAAGGTACTGAAACTTACTTCCCCGGAAATGCTTATTATTTCAGACCAGGATTATTGGTTGGAAAGAGAAAAGAATACAGATTTGCCGAGAAAATTGCTAATGGTGTGATGAAAGCATTAGATCATATCTTGATTGGTTCATCAAAAAAATACAGGAGCATGCCCGCAGACAAACTGGCAAAAGCAATGGTGGCGTTAAGTAAAAATCCTACCGGAAAGCCATTCATATTATATTATCCGGAAATTATGAAGTGTATCTGATCCGGATTATTTTGCCCTGAGGTACTGCACGGGCCAGGGAACATCCTCTCCCAGTTCATGTGCGGCATTCAAAGGGAAATAAGGATTTCTCAGTAATTCCCTGCCTAACAGAACAAGATCCGCCTTTCCCCCCTGAAGGATTGATTCGGCCTGAGTGGCGCTGGTTATGAATCCCACTGTTCCGGTCAATACTCCTGTTTTTCGTATTGCTTCAGAAAACGGAACCTGGTAGCCAGGACCGACAGGTATTTTTGCATTATATATATTTCCGCCTGAAGAGCAATCTATAAGATCAACACCCAGACCTTTCAATATGCAAGCCAGCTTAATACTGTCATCTATGGTCCATCCGCCATCTGTCCATTCTGTTGAAGAAAGCCGTACAAAGAGGGGATTTTCAGCTGGCCAGACCGATTTAATACCATCAATAACCTTTTGTAATAACCGGATTCTATTTTCAAATGACCCTCCATACTCATCGGTGCGGTGATTGCTTAATGGAGACAGGAATTCCTGAAGCAGATAACCATGAGCACTGTGAATTTCAATTACTTTAAATCCGGCAGTAAGCGCACGTGAAGAAGCGGCTTTAAAATCGGATATCACCTTATTGATTCCTTCTTTGTTCAATGATTCAGGGGTTCTGTCTTCTGCAAGAAACGGCAAGTCCGAAGGAGCAACAGTTTGCCATCCCCCGTTTTTTACATTGAGCTGTTTTCCCCCTTCCAAAGGAACGGCGCAGGATGCTTTTCTTCCCGCATGGGCAAGCTGGATGCCGGCGACAGAACCCTGCTGATGTATAAAGCTGACAATCTTCTTTAATCCGGAGATATGTTCGTCTTTCCAGATGCCCAGATCTGATGGAGTGATCCTACCTTCTGGTGAAACTGCCGTTGCCTCTGCAATAATCAGACCCGCACCGCCAGAAGCTCTGCTTCCAAGATGAATCAGATGCCAGTCGTTAGAAAATCCGTCAGTTGACGAATACTGGCACATTGGCGACATAACTATCCTGTTTTTTAAAGTGATATTCTTTATCCTAAGTGGGGAAAACAATTTTGACATAATGAAAAAGTATTTAAAATGGCTTATATGTATTCAAAGATAAGGTAAATATCTATTTTTATCCCCAATACAGTTTAACCAAAAAACGAACGACAAAATGGAAATTTTACAGGAGGAAAAAGCATACGCTGAATTCTTTAATAATTTTATCCGTGACGGAGAAGTTCTTTGGATAGGGATCCGCCCGGAGGCTCATAAACCGGTTATAGTACTTGAAGAAACACAGGCACAGATCGGAGGCCTTTTGAATGACCGTTACAACAAAGGAAACAGTGAAGGGAAAAGGCAGGTAACGCTCATTCAGCATGAACATTTACAGGCAGTTGCCTCTTTTCTTGGAAGGGAGAAGATAGATCCTTCGCTGGTAAGACGTAATATTGTTGTGAAAGGAATCAACCTTAGAGCTCTGATCGGACAACAATTTAGTATAGGCGAAGCAATTCTTGAAATGACAGGATTTTGTCATCCCTGCCAGCAAATGGAAGAAAACCTTGGCAAAGGAGGATATAATGCCATGAGGGGCCATGGCGGGATTACCTGCCGGGTACTGAAGGAAGGAAAGATTAAAGTGGGGGATAAAGTTTCTGTGATTCCGGCATAGTACAGATTTCTTTTGTTAGCGTCTATGGTTTTTAGAGCAGGCTGATTTTCTCAAGAAAGCCGGAACATTTTTTGTGTCTGACATGTTATTCATTTATTATTTAGCTAATAAGACTTGTATTAAGGACAAAACTCTTGTATTTTAAGATATTAACCTTTGAAATATGAAAAAGATTCTCTTTTCAGCAGCAATTTTTACTATTTTTTTCTCATGTTTTTCTCTGGCTCAAACATCTTCTCAACAGGGTCAGCAGAAAGAGAAGAAGATTGCCCTGGTGGTTGGGAACGGCACTTACAGTTCAAGTATACTTGCTAATCCGGAGAATGATGCAAGGGCAATCGCTGATGTATTACAGAAACTTGGGTTTACTGTTTTCAAATTTGAAAACCTTGATCAGCGCAACATGAAAAAGGAAATTGATGAGTTCGGAGAAAAGCTTAAGGGTAGCGATGTTGGGTTATTCTATTATGCGGGACATGGGATCCAGGCCAAAGGATATAATTATCTAATTCCGGTAGATGCTCATCTGAAAACTGAAGAAGAGGTTGACTATGACTGCGTTCGAGCCGACAGGGTTCTCTCATTAATGGAATCTTCAGGAACCAAGGTAAATATATTAATACTTGATGCCTGCAGGAATAATCCGTTTGAGCGAAGCTGGTCACGTTCAGCAGCAGGACAAGGGCTGGCATTCATGAATGCTCCAAAAGGAACCCTGATTGCCTATGCAACAGCTCCGGGCAGTACAGCATCGGATGGCAGTGGAAATAATGGCCTTTATACTTCAGCAATACTTCAGAGCATCCAGATACCAAATATTACAATTATAGAGATGTTCCAGAACGTGCGTAATATTGTTTCAGGGAAGTCGGATAACGAGCAGATACCATGGGAATCAACATCAATGACCGGAGACTTCTACTTCAATACTAAAAATGAACCAATCCGCACAGATTCAAAAAACAGTACTGAGGGGATTGCAAAAGTAAATGCAAGTGAAGCCAGAGGTATAAACGGGAATTCTTCTAAAATCAATGGAAAAATAAACGCCGCTTCACCTTCTGCACGGAATAAACCCGGAAGAAATAACGGTAGTCATATATTTCGTATTTCATATTCTCTGGGAGGAAGGACTTCTGCTTCGCTCAGAGAGCCCGGCAACAAAAATAATTCCGAAAGAGGATATGTTATCGTGAAAATTTTTGTCAACAGGAACGGAAATGTTGTCAGGGCATCTACCGGAGAGAAAGGAACAACTAACCTCAGTGATGAGTTTTGTGCTGCTGCAAGGGAGGCTGCTTTATCTTCTGCATTTAGTCCAAAAGAGGATGCCCCTCTTACCCAGCCAGGAATAATAACGTACATTTATAAGTGAAAACAGGGATAAATTTCCTCAACCCTGTTTCTCTCTTAACGCTAAAGCTCAATTCCGACAGGACAATGATCAGAGCCGGTTATGTTTTCGAGAATAAAGGCATTTTTTACTGATGGAAGGAAGGATTTACTGACAAGAAAATAATCGATTCTCCAGCCAACGTTCTTTGTTCTTGCACCTGCTCTGTAACTCCACCAGGAGTACCTCTCAATTTCGTCAGGATACAAATGTCTAAATGTATCCGCAAGTCCGCCTTCAATGAACCTGTCCATCCCATCTATTTCCTCCTGCATGTAACCAGCGTATTTATTGTAATTCGCTTTCGGATGCGCCAGATCAATAGGTTTATGAGCAACATTCAGGTCACCACATACAATTACCGGTTTAGATCTTTCCAGATTTTTCAGGTAATCAAAAAAGGCTTTATCCCAATCCTGCCTGTAGCCTAATCTCTTAAGTTCGCTACCGGAATTTGGTACATAGACATTTACCAGGAAAAAGTTTTCAAACTCAAGACACAACACCCGGCCTTCAGTATCATGCTCATCTTTATTAATACCTTTTGTAACATTCAGAGGTTTGATTTTCGTGATAACAGCTGTTCCTGAGTAACCAGGTTTTACTGCGGAATTTGAATAAATATGATGGCCATTCAGGGGTTTAAGAGCTTCGGTAACCTGATGTTCCTGGGCTTTTGTTTCCTGAAGGCACAGGATATCAGTTCCCAGAAGTTCCAGATCAGTAAAAAAAGTCTTCTTGGCTATTGCGCGAAGACCGTTTACGTTCCACGATAATATTTTCATAGTTTCAATCCTGTTAAGTTGTAAAAATAGTTACTAAAAGTGAAACAAACGATGGATGTTTATGTTTTGTGTACCCGGCGCAATACCAATGAGGCCGGATCAACCAGAATAGTGAAAACAACCAGAGAAAAGGCATTTGCGGAAATATCATTCAAAAGAGAGAGCAAGGGATCACAACCTTATGTAGATATGAATTATACCACAGGAGACAGACTTAAGTTAACAGGTATTTCCGGGATTTTCAGCTCTCCCTGGTGGATCACGTAATGCCGCTGGTGTCTTTGCCAGTGTCGGAAACAGTGGTGGGTTCTGGAGTTCTACAGTGAATAATACAAGCTATGCATGGTATCGGGGGTTGCAGTATATAGCAAACAATATTTACAGGGTCGACCCTACTCAGCATGATGGATTATCTGTTCGGTGTGTGAAGGATTAACTCTTACATTATTAGCTATATGAGCTTAAACTTCAAATGAAGAGCTATTGAATTTCTAAAAAGAGAAGGATCTCCTTTCGTTTCGACAGACCACTTGTTGGGCAAAGAGGTCATAAGCCCTATTTATAAAATTTGTATGGGGACTCAGGTTTCATAAGCATAAATTTGTCAGGAAACTTGTAAATCAAATATAATTTCTATTTTTAACGCTTTTAAGAGGAATTATTATTTTACTAAACTTTTAATCTGGATTTAGATGAATATGAAAATAATGAGAAAAGCTGCAGGGGTTATTATCCTCTCAATAATTGCAGGTGCAAACCTTACAGGACAGACAACCCGGAACGATGTAATAAATTTTTACAATGAAGGGGCCAAGTCCATGCAATCCGACGTAAAAGCGTCGATTGATGCTTTTGAGAAAGTTGTATCTCTTTCAGATCAGGTGGGGGAAACAGCAGCTGACCTGAAACAAAAAGCCGTACAGGTGTTACCCGGATTGTATGTTAAGCTTGCCTCTAACACCGTGAGCGAAAAGAAACCATCTCAGGAGACCATTAAGGCCGCAAAAATTGCAATAGCTGCATCTGATAAATATGGAAGTGCTGCTAATAAAGAAAATGCCACAAAGATACTGACTCAAGGTTATTACAATCTTGGGGCCGAGTTATTTACAAAAAAGGATTATGAAAATGCACTTAAGGCTTTCGACAGCCTTTTAGTGATTAATCCAGGTTACCAGAATGCGATTTTCAATAAGGCATTAATATTCAGAAGTCAGAATAATTCCGCGGGCTTTGAGGAAAATATAGATTTATATCTTGGAAAGGTTAAAAGCAGTAATGATTCAGTTAAAGTAAAACAGGCATCTAAAATGGCGCTTGAATTTTTTCGTGCTTCCGGATCAAAGGCAAGCCAGGCAAACAAGCTTGATGAAGCTATTGCTATGTTGAATAAAGCTGCAAAATATGGAGAAGACAAAGATATTTTCTATTACTATGCTGATGTTTATAACAAACAGAAGAATTTCGACAAGGGGATAGAATCTGCACAAAAAGGTTTGGCTCTTGAAGCAGGTGCTGCCGAAGCAAAAGCGAAATTTTACTTTCAGCTTGCCATGGCGCAGGCAGGAAAAGGACAGACTCCTGAAGCATGCGAGTCATTTAAAAATGCCATGTATGGTGTTTTTGCCGAGCCGTCAAAAGCTCAGAGAACCAACTTGAAATGTAAATAGGGTTAGTCGCATTTGTGTCGATTTTGGATTTGAGATTAAATTTTTGCAGTCTGAGCAGTGGGAGCAGCGGAAACTGTTATTACCTTGGGAATGAGTTCCATGGGATATTAATTGATGCAGGAATTTCGGCAACAGCCATTCGTAAGTTTCTGAAGGGGATGGATATTTCAATGCAAACTATTATGGGTGTGTTGATTACACACAATCATTCAGATCACATCAAGGGGCTGGAGGTGCTTACAAGGAAAAACAATCTTCCTGCTTTCACCACCCCGAAAGTATGGGAAAGCATACTTACACCACACAGTAAAATTTCCAGGGATTGTATAAGGGAAATTACGCTGCAGCAAAAGTTCCATCTTGCGGGGTTTGATATTGAGGCATTCCCGGTTTTTCATGATGCGCCTGAGACTATTGGATTCCATATTAGTGCCGGGGACAAAAAAATAACAATAGTAACCGACCTGGGGCATATATGTCAGACTTCAGCTCCATATATTAAAGCTGCCAACCTGCTTGTGCTGGAGTCGAATTATGATGAACAAATGCTAAAGAATGGAGGATATCCGCATTTTTTAAAAGCCAGAATACGCTCAGATCATGGTCATTTGGGGAATCATCAGACAGCTGAGTTTTTAGCACAGAATATTACTGATAATCATAATTATATCTGTCTTGCCCATCTGAGTAAAAACAATAATACTCCGGAAATAGCGCTTCAGACGCTTCAGCGGACCTTCTCTGAAAAGGGCGTTGTACTTGGGGAGCAACAGGAAGTTATAGTTCTTGACAGGCATATACCAACGAGGATGATAAGGTTGATCTAAAAGGCATATTTACTATAAGGGGACAGTCAGATGTGGTCATGGCTACTTAAACTAACGTACGCTTGTATTTGCTTATCACGTACGTTAATTATATCTTTGTAAAAATATAATAATATGATAACACCATCAGAATTAAGGCAGAATTTATACAATCTTTTAGATGAGGTGATTTTAACAGGGAAACCTGTTGAGATAAAAAGAAAAAACAAGGTTCTGAAAATTATTATTGAGCAGCCCAAATTAAAGCTTGACAATCTGAAAAAAAGAGAAGTTATGAACTGTAAGCCTGATGAAATAATATACAACGATTGGGAGAAGGAGTGGAAAGCATGATTTTTTTAGACACCCATGTCGTAATCTGGTTATATTCCGGTCAACTTGAGCTTTTTAAACCAAAAGTGTTAAAATTGATAAATACGGAAGAGGTTTGTATATCACATATTGTAAAGTTGGAGATCCAATATTTGTATGAAATCAAGAGGGTAAAATTTGAATCGGGCCTTATCATTGATACTTTAATTGATGAAATAGGATTATTGTATAGCGATAATAACTTTGACAGCATTGTGAGACAGGCAATACATTTCTCATTTACCCGTGACCCGTTTGACAGGATTATTGTTGCAGATGCTTCAATTAATAATTCCAGGCTGATCAGCAAGGACAGAAATATTAAAAAGCATTATAAAAATACAATCTGGTAATCGTACAAAACCCGGTAAGTTTTCCGGTCAAATCGCAACCCTCACTTGGGTTAATGACTGTTGGCACAATTGGTGTTGTTCTGGCGCCAAAAAAAAGGTTCAATCCTGAACATTTTAGGCTGCTTCGTTATCCATAATTTGCTTAACCACCTCCCTGTACACACGTATGTTTTGGGCTTTTTTAATTCTTTTCAGACCTTTTGGTGATTTTGGAAACGATTGAATAAAGTACTCCCAGAAGGAATACATTTTCATCAGAAGATGTTTTTGACCAGATAACGCCTCTTCATAGGAAGATAAGAGAGCATCGTGAAAAGAGTTAAAAACATCGTATCTGTTTTCAGGATATTCAGGATTATCAGATTTAATCATTACTGGTAAAAAGGGATCAGCAATCAGACCTCTGCCTATCATCCAGTTATTGATGGTTGGGAAACGATCTTTCATTTCCCGAAAGCTCTGCACTGAAGTAATATCACCATTATAAAAAATTTTATGCGAGCTATGTCCAAGGCAATCTTCAAAGGCTTTCAGATCAACCTCTCCTCGGTAAAGTTGCTTCCCGATCCGGGGATGTATTGTGATATTTGCCAGCCGGTATTTCTCCAGTACAGGTAAAACATGAAATATCTCCTGTGGATTTTCGTAGCCCAATCTCATTTTAACAGATACCTGAATACCTGTTTCCGCAGAAACCATGTTTAGAATTTCGTCAATCTTCTCAGGCATACATAGTAATCCTGAACCCATTCCTCTTTTTGCAACCATAGGATATGGACATCCCAGGTTCCAGTTCAGCTCAGAATATCCAAGTTTCTGAATATACTTTGCCACAAACAAAAATTCACCGGCATCTTTGGTAATTATCTGTGGAATAAGATTAATCGAACTATTATTTGCAGGTAATATATCGCGTTCGTTGGCTGATTTTATCTCCGGTTTTCCGTTTATCCTAATATATGGAGCAATATATTGGTCGATCCCGCCAAAATACATTTGAAAGGCATTTCGAAACCTGAAATCAGTAAATCCCTGAAGAGGCGATGAATAGATGCAAAGCATAGTTACTTGTCTGAAAATCAGCTGTTGTTCCGGTTAGTAGTTTTCACTAAGACAAAAATAGTAAAACCGGACTCAAATATGGGTTAATCTTTCATCATATCTCAGTAAAAATCGGGACTGAGCTTTCAATTACATTCTAAATAATTCATCAGCAATCATTAATTCAGGGCACAAAAAGATGTGTATAAAGATTAGAAATATAAACAGGAGTATGATTTTTATATTAAATTATAAAACAAACACCTGATACCAGCGTTAAAATATCAGTTTGCTCCAGCCGATTGTGGTCATAGGCACCGGCTCTGGATCCATTATCCTCCACAACGTAGGTTGAAAAACCAAATGGGGGTCCATTAGGATTGATGGCTGGTGCACTAAGGTTTGAGAAGTATAATCCACATCGTATGCCAATTGAAATCACGGGTTGTGGTTTAGTGCTGTCAGATGCTTCCTTTCCCGCCAAAGAGCCTGAAACTGCCAAAGTGAAAAATAATATAAAAGGTAAACTTTTTAACAATTTGCATATTTTAAAATGCGTATATCGGGTTTTTATGGGAGAATTTCCGAAAAATTTATATTTGTAAGGTGTAAACAATCAGATCATTTCCATTTCTAATACCAAAATTAAACTTTTTCTGTCTCTTTCAGATGAATAAAAGATAATTAACCAGGTAAATAGGGGTTCGGGGATGCTCTCTTAGCACACTCAGTTCTTGACACACCGAATACTGAAGCCAGCTGTACGGTAGGCGTTGTCTCGGCCCACACCATCAGGACCGTAGCTGAGGCTGCGTTCCCATGCGAACACCCCCTCGTCGGGCGTACTTGACCAAAAGTAAGTGTACGCACCAAGGTTATAGAACGAATGATCGTTGTCGTTCCAGCGTCCTGCAGGCAAAGCATTGAAACCACTCTCATTGGTAGCAATGCCATTGTCAGGTTACGAAATCAGGAATTATAATTTATTGTCATATTCGATCTCTTTCTTCTTCTTCTGGTTACCAAAGGAATAGGTTATACCGGCATAGATGATTCTTGCACTTCTTTTCCGGATGGTCTTTTCATACAATTCAGGTGTATCAATAATAGATCTATTCTTTAGTGAGTTAAAGACATCAGAAACAGTTGCGATTAACACGAGTTTCCGGTTTAAAAACTCTTTTTTGAGACCTGTATTAATTACAAAAGAAGGCAATTGTTTTCCTTGTGGAGTAAGACTTTCAGCAGAATAGCTGGAGGTAATCTGAAGGACTGCACTCTTAGAAAGGTTGATACCAGCACTTAGGTTTGCACTCCATGTAATGATTGATTTGTTAGCACTATATCCAAGATTTGAGGCGTCGATTTTATTATAGAAAGTATTGGTACTGAGATTTATATTGCCCAATGTGCCAAATGTTTTTGAAAGAACCAGTTCCAGCCCTGCAGAACCACTTTTTGTCAGGTTTTCCCTGGTGGTAAGTTTAATCGTGTCATTAAGATATCTTGTTATATCCGTCATCCCGTTATAGGTATAACGGTAATAAAGTGTCGACAGAAAAGTCGTACTGTTCTTTTTATACTGATAACCCATCTCAATTGAATGAACATCTGCCGGTTTAAGCTTTGGATTTCCCTGACGGAGGTTATAAGGATCCGCATACTCAGGGAAAGGGTTCATTTCATCACCCTCAGGACGACGGATTCTATGGCTGTAATTCAATTGCAACTCATTAAGATCATTTAGTTTGTATGTGAGGTGAACAGAAGGGTAAATTCTGAAATATTTATTTTTCATTGTTGTATCTGTAGTGATCTGATGGGCATCTAAAAATGCCTGTTCAGCCCTTATTCCTCCCAGAAACCCAAGTTTTCCAATTTGCTGTTCGTACGTTCCATAAAGGACATGAATATTTTCTGAATAGATGAAATGATTTGATTTCACAAGGTCTTTTATCCATAGAGCTGGACTAGGATTATAATACTCACCAAAATAATCCATGTCGTTCTTTCTTGACTCAAGAACATATCCTGTTTCGATTTTTATATCTTCTGAAACCGGGTTCGAATAGGTAACGGAAAATTGTGATTCGTTATCACCCTGTTTGATGAGCGTATTATCAAAAGTAGTCGGTGTGACAGGGATACGATAGATATCCGAATAATGATTGTCTTCCTGTTCCTTTGAGAATGATGTGGTATAATCTACTGCCAGTTCATGGCCTTCTTTTGCAAATGAATGAATGAAATTTCCAGACAATTCAAGATCTTTCTCAAACTCAGGATCCCGGCGTGTCCGGTCATAGTCTTTTGTTATTGTCATGTCAGTGGATTGCCAAAGGTTTTCATCATTCGAATGGCGAACAAAACTTCTGTAATTATAGTTACCTGTCACTCCAAAAGAGTTATGGGCATTAATTTTATAATCTGCGCCTGCCTGAATTATATGGGAAAGGGGTCTGGAGAGATCTCGTGACAAAACATGGGTATAACTAATTGTATCTGTACCTGAAATGTAATGCTTCCTGTAGTCATCTGAATATCTTAGTCTTTCATCCTGCCGTATGCTATAACTTGTGAAAACATTTAATTTACCCGGATTATAATTGACAGAGAAATTACCATTATAACGATTATCATTCCCTGCATTTAAAGAGACCTGACCATTTAAGCCAAGATTTTTATCCTTTTTAAGAACAATGTTAATTATTCCTGAGGTTCCATCAGGTTTATACTTAGCTGAAGGGTTTGTAATAATTTCTATCTTTTCAATAGAGCTGGCTGGCATTTGTTGAAGAACAGCAGCCCTGTTTGTTCCCATGAGCGACGACGGTTTTCCATTAATAAGAAACATAACATTGTCTGATCCACGAAGGCTTACATTACCATCAAGATCAACCTGTACGGAAGGCACGTTCTGAAGTAATTCACTTACTGTACCTGTTTTACTCATTACATCCTGACCAACATTAAATGTTCTTCTATCGATGGAATTTACGAATGTAGACCGTTGTGCGACAACAGAAATATCACCCAAAACAGTTGTTGATTCGGAAATATATAATCTGCCAAGATCTGATTTATTCTTTTTTGAGTTTATGGAAAATACCGGAGTTTCTACCTTATCGAACCCTATAAAACTATAAATTAACCTGTACTCACCATAATTCAGATCATTAAAGACAAATTCTCCCTTCTTCCCCGTAACGGTACCCATTGAAAATGTAGTGTCTGTGTTACTCTTTAAAATAACAGTTGCAAACTCAAGTGGACTATTTGAAGTTTTTTCTATAATACTACCTGAGATACTTCCTAATCTTTGTTGTTGTGCTGAAAGATTAGCAATGAAAAAAAATAAAATGGAAAAAGCAGCAATGAAGTTTTTCGTCATAAAAATTGTTTTAATATAAATTTCTTGAAATTTTTCACAATGGTAATAATTGATTTTGTAGACATTTAGTATAATATTTATTAGGTTCGATTAACTAGAATGAACCAGTCAGGAAGTGGAACCAGATTAAATAGATTGCAGACAAACCGATACAGAATTTGTCCAGAATTACAATCTATATTTGCACCAGGAATATTTTGAAATGAAGATCCTTATTATTGAAGACGAGAAAGAACTTGTACTGACAATAAAGAACTTCCTCGAAACTGAGGGATGTCTTTGTGAAGTGGCAGGTACTTATCATGAGGCGGAAGATTCATTGTCGTCCTATAACTATGATATAATAATTCTTGATCTTACGCTGCCCGGAGGCGATGGACTTAACCTCATAAACCTCATAAAAGAAACTAATAAACAAGCCGGGCTCCTGATTGTATCAGCAAAGAACTCCCTTGATGACAAGGTAAAAGGCCTTGATATGGGAGCAGATGATTATATTACCAAACCTTTTCATCTGGCCGAATTAAATTCCCGGATAAAATCTCTTGCCCGCAGACGACATTTTGATGGAGGAAATGAAATAATTTTCAATGAGATAAAAGTAAATGTTGATTCAGGAGAAGTTTTTATTAATGGGGAAACAATAGAACTAACAAGAAAAGAATATGAGATTTTACTTTATTTTATTGTTAACAGGAATAGAGTAATTACACGGGAATCGATAGCCGAACATGTTTGGGGCGATGAAATATCTTATGTTGATAATTTCGATTTCATCTACAGTCATATTAAGAATATCAGAAAAAAGATTGAGCTTAAGAATGGGAGGAACTATCTTCATAATGTTTACGGTATGGGTTATAAATTTACAGACAGATGAAACTCCTTCAAAAAACAAACAGGGCTTATTTTATCGTCTCTGGAACCGCCTTTATTATAGCTGGTATTGTATTCTATTTTGTCATAAGTTACTTTTTCAAAGATCAGCTAAATGAAAAACTATTCCACGACATAGAAAACATCAAAGGGACAATTAAAAAGAGCAGCACCATTCCTGATTATTACCCATTTTTCGAAATCAGAGAGGTTTCAAAACAACCGGAACAATCTTTTAAAGCAACAGATACGCTTATTTTCGATTCTTTCGGAAACAAGAATATCCCCTACCATCAGATAAGCCTGATAACTGTTATAAATGACAAAGAATATTTCATTGCAGCCAGAGATACTCTGATAGAGGAAGACGACCTGCTTGAGGTAATATCAATTGTAACAGGCATTATTTTTATACTTCTTCTTGTAAGTCTATATTTCATCAACCGGAGGCTTTCTATGAAAATCTGGGAACCATTTTATAAAACACTAGATGAACTTAAAGAATTTTCCCACGACAAACCGGGATTCACACTCTCTTCGGAAAGCGAACTTTATGAGTTTACAGAACTCAATACTACACTCAAAAAACTTACTGAGAAGGTGATTTCCGATTATCAGTCATTAAAAAGGTTCACAGAAGATGCTTCACATGAAATTCAGACTCCTCTGGCCGTAATTCAATCAAAGCTTGAAACACTAATGCAGGATCCCGACTTAAAAAAAGATCAGGCTGAGCTTATCAATTCTGCTTATGTTTATGCCCTTCGTATCTCAAAGCTTACACAGACACTTTTGCTTCTTACCAAAATAGCCAATGATCAATTCCCGGATAAAAAGGATATTAATATGGCCGAGCTCATTGAAGAGAAAATAAAAATGTTTGAGGATCTTATGACAGAAAAATTGCTGACTCTCGGTAAAGACATTAACACGGATTGCATACTTACAACCAACTTTTTTCTTGCAGAATCACTTGTAATAAACCTTTTAGGCAATGCAATAAAACATAATGTTAAAAACGGAGTGCTAAATATTAAATTGGATAAAGCACATCTTGAAATTTCTAATAGTGGTGAAGCTCTGCCAGTATCACCAATGAATCTATTCGACAGATTTTATAAAACAAACATGGCATCTGATTCTCCGGGTTTGGGACTCGCCATTGTTAGGGAGATTTGCAGACTAAATAAATGGGCGGTTTGTTATGTGTTTGAAGACAATATTCATAAAGTGGTCGTAAATTTCTAAATCCAAAATCAATACAGATTTTGGATTTATCTTCACTGAATAAAACCAAAAAAATAATTATATGAAAAACTTATTAATTCTAGTGTTTGCATCTACTTTTATCTCTGTCCCGGCATTTAGTCAGAAAAATCCCTCAGAGAGTGTCAAAAAGGAATTTGCTAAAAAATACGTTACAGCAAAAGCTATTAAATGGGATAGTGAGGAAAAAAATGAGTGGGAAGCAGAATTCACAATGGACGGCAAAAAGATGTCGGCTTCCTTCGACAATTCCGGAAAATGGATAGAATCTGAAACCGCAATAACTGAAAAAGAGCTTCCGGCTTCAGTTGTTGCCACTTTGAATAAAGATTTTTCAGGCTATAAAAAAAGTCTTATCGAAATATATGAAAGTCCGGAAATGAAAGGATTTGAACTGGGATTAAAGAAAGGAGAAACATCTATAGAGGTTATTTTTGATAATAATGGTAAGATCCTCAAGAAAACCGATGTAAAAGAGGAAGATGAGAATGATGAAAAACCTGAAAAGGTTAAGAATTAGTTTTTGGGTTCAGTTATTTAAAAAATCCGGACATTCTATCCGGATTTTTTATTGTAGTTCATCAAGCACCCTTTCTAATGCTTTTATCCATCCTGGCTTCTGACGCTTCGTAGTTTTTCGAAAAATTCATTTTTTAAATATCAGATTATAAACAATATAATGATCTGTTTTTTATAGTTTTACCGCACTAACGCCTACTTTAACACGTTTTACTCGTTCAATTACTTTTAATGATGGAAATGAATAATCAATGTCAATAGCCAATGCTTCACGATTAAAGTCATCAAGTATGTTTAAAGTTCTGAACT